>JBEKFT010000045.1:0-7619 GCA_050013175.1 Verrucomicrobiota bacterium | reverse complement strand
GACGCCAAAACGGTCGATGATGTCCCCGTTTTCGCCAAATGGGTGGAGCAGACGGCCCGGTTCATTCACGACCTTGATCCGAACCATCTGGTCTGCACCGGCTCGGAAGGCATCTGGGGCTCCCTGAAGAAGCCGGAGGTTTTTGTCGAGGTGCACAAGACCGTGGCGATCGATTACGTCACCGTGCACCTGTGGCTGAAGAACTGGGGCTGGCTCAAGGACCCTCAGCTTTCGCCGGAATACGAAAGAGCGGCGGCGAGGGCGATGGACCACGTGGAACAACACACGGTGCTGGCGACAGACACGCTGCACAAGCCGCTGGTTTTGGAGGAATTCGGGTTGCCGCGCGACCATGAAAAACATGAACCGGGCACGCCCACGATGGCGCGCGACGATTATTATGGCCGGATGTTCCAGCAGGTGGCGAATTCCTGCAAGGCCGGCCGGGCGTTGCAGGGCGCCAACTTCTGGACCTGGGGCGGTGAAGGCCGGCCGGGTGCCGGCAAACCGGATTCAACCACCGCCTTGACAGGCGACCCGCCCTGCGAACCGCAGGGGCTCAATTCCGTGTTCGATACGGACACAAGCACCCTGGCGGTGATCGCCCAAGCCAATGCCACATTGGCTGCGCTGGCGGGATGACGGAACGTCAAGGGGGTTGCGGCTGAGGCTCGCAGAGCCGCGCTCCAGACAGAGGGTCTGTGACCCGCAGAAGGCGTTGACAATGGCGGCATGTCGGGAAGTTCTTGATGCCTCACCTCCTCAGACGCATGCTGCGGCCACAGAGCCGCGCCGGGTGCCCGTGGCTTCGGCTTGTCATGACTGCATTGTGTGCAACCGGCGGAGTGTTTCCAGGCACATCCGCGAGCCGTGATACGGCCCCTTCCATTCGCTGACCTTGGGAAGTTTCGGGTCGGGGCGGCCGTCCTCGTTGATGCGCCAGAACCAATCACCGTGAACACGGTCCACGATACGGTCTTCGATAAAATCGTAAGCGCGGATCGAGGCATCGAGATACTTCGAATCGCCCGAAACTTGAAACGCGTGAAGGAAGGCGATCACGGCCTCTGCCTGCGGCCAGCATTCTTTGCGCGGATCGATGATGGTTCCGCCCTTCCCTTCGTAATAAAGCCCGCCGTCAGCCGCGACACCCTCCCGGAGCGCCGTCGCGGCCATCGACACCGCCAGCATCCGCGCAGCGCCGAGCAGAACAGGATCCCCCAGCACTTCAGCCGCTTCGCAGAGCAGCCAGGCCCCTTCGACGTCATGGCCGAAGGTGTAGGTGTCCGACCGCACGCGCCATTGTTCGTCGAAGAAATGGTTGAAGTGATGCGTGCGCGGGTCGAGGATGCGTTTCTCGAAGAGCCCGATCAATTCGCGCAGCCGCTGTTCGAGCCGCGGATCCTTCCAGACCCGGTACAGATTGGTGTAGGCTTCCAGAACGTGAAGGTGATTGTTCATCGACTTCTTCTCGTTCATGTCCTTGTCGCTGAGCCGGGCGTCAGCGCCGGTTTCCGACCAATCGCGACGCCGCACCTCGAGGTAGCCCCCGAATCGGGGATCGTGCGCATGCCGTTCGATCGACTCGAACAGTTCGATGGCGCGCGCCATGGCCGGCGGCGCATGGAAGGCCTGGTGATATTCCGCGAGCGCATAGATGTAAAACGCCTGGCCGTAGATTTTTTTGGAATCGTCGATGACGCGTCCGGTGTCGTCCAACTGCCAGAAGGCTCCGCCGAACTGCGCGTCCCAGAAGCGGCTGATGACGAAGTCGAAGGCGCGATCTGCCATCTGCTTGAAGAGCGGGTCGGGGCGTTTCCGGTGGACGGCCGAGAAAGCCCACAGGATGCGGCTGTTCACGATAAGCCCCTTGGGCTGTGTGCGGTCGGGTTTGAGATCGTTGGACAGGCAGGCCATCCAGCCGCCCTGTTCGCGGTCCAGCGCGGGCCCGCACCAGAACGGCATGAGGTGGACGAACAGCTGATCGCTGACGCGCTGGGAAAAACTCTGCGTCTCTTGTGAATTCATGGGAAGCCTCCCGGCTTTTCCGCCGCATACGTGATTTCCACCCGGCCGATTTGAGTTTCGCCGGTCATCTCGATTTTCAGGAATTGGGAGCCCGGACCCACATTCCCGGCCTGGTAACAGACCGGCTTCCAGTATTTGTAATCCCCGGGGCCCTGGAAATGGAGACTCTGGGTAGCACCGAGGTCGTGATAAACTGTGCCGTCGGCGGACCCGGCGAATTTCAGGTCCGCGACGTCGTGCGGAAAGAAGGCGAACACGCGAAACCCCTGGACCGAAGTTGGAACCTGATACACGAGGGCGTCACCGGCCTTGCCGGCGGCGCGGTGGGCGTCTTCCTTTGCCTGACGGGAGTTGCGCGTTTGAATCGCCAGGCGGCCCTCGGTGGCGTGGACTTTTGAAAAATCAGCCAGCTCATCCACCAGGGTCCCGTGTGTGACCGGGACGGGACCGAACACATTCGAAGGCACCGAGACGCCGGTGCTGTTGGCGGCGCGAACGCGATAATACCACTGGCCTGAAGACACGGTCTGATCTGCAAAGAGGGGACGATATTGCACGAAACTTTCATCAATGCCGTCCCCGGCCACGGACCAGGGTCCGCTGGCCTTCGGCGCCCGCTCCACCGTGTAGCTTGAGGCGCCGACAGAACCCTGCCACGAGATGGCCGCGGCGCCGGTGATTGGAAGCAACGTCGGCGGCGCGGGAACCGGCACCGGCGGCTCGGGAATTCCGCGGATCGAGAACGCGTAATGGCGGACCCTGGCGAGGAGATTCATCTCGTCATACGCGGCGCCGATGGGTGAACCGGGCCAATGGAAGGCTTTGTATTGGTTGCGTCCGGACGGTTCGCTGTGCCAGTAGAAACCGCCGTCGCGATCGCGGAAGCGCAGGCTCCAGAGCAGTCCGCCCGAGGCGTGGGTTTCGATGATTGCCTTGATCGCCTCCTCCATTTGCGAAGTGCCGACAAATCCGAATTCGCCGATGACGTAAGGCTTCCGGCCCTCGGCCTTGGCCGCGTTCTCGCGAATCAACTGGGCGAAGGACTTCTTCGAGCCCGGGTAATGGTGTGTGGTGACGATGTCCACTTCCGGCATGGCGAGGGACTCGGGGCGCAGTTCGTTGGCGTTGAAACCGTCCATCACCAGGTGGTTGGGATCGAGGCTCTTGATGTACGCGGCGATTTCACGCGTCCAGGAAGGCGGCGACTGGAGTTCATTTCCGGTTTCCCAGCAGAGAATGGCCGGGTCATCGGAGTAAACGACGCCGCTGAGAGAGTTGGTGCGCAGGAGCACGAACCGGATGGTCTCCTTGAAATCAGCGGTGATTTGTGGATCCGTCCAGAAAGCGTCCTCCCGCTTGCCCCGAAAGCCCGCGTATTCGGCCCGGCCACCCTGCCAGGTCCAATTGTCCACCAGCGGAATGATGAGGCGGATTCCGTGCCCGTTGGCCTCCTGAATCACCTGGTCCAGCGTGCGGAACGCCTCTTCGTTGAAACGGCCTGGACCGAGCACATGCCGCGGCACACCCGGCGCGTCGTTGGTGCGGCACACCGAGATGACGTAAGTGCGCACCACCGTGCCGCCCATCTGGCGAACCGTCGCCAGCGCATCGTTGATCTCGAAACGATCCGGCAGACGCCACGGATTGAGTTCGGCGAACGGCAGGTCGTCCTCGATGAGCTGCAGATTCGGGATGTCCCACGAGATGAATCGGAACGGCTTGCCGCCTTCAAACAACCGGTCGCCGCGAGCGGTGATGAAATCGCGGGAGACCGGCTCCGCGCGGGCGATGGCGGAGATTAAAAGAAGGAGGCATCCAACGGAGAACAAGTTCAGGTTTTTCATGAACTATTTCCGCACTGGCAAACACCCGGCGCCCGGAGCGGCGCGCGCTCAGCCTCGATGTCACTTGTGGCGGGCATTCGGGCCACGAACTCGGGAAAGCCACACCCTCACCACGGCGGTCAAGGCGAGTCGCCCAGGGGCCTGTGGGCGAATTTTGCCACGGCCTGCGCCCGGGACCGCACGTGGAGTTTTTCGTAAACCCGGCGGATATACGTGGTCACCGTCGTCACGCCAATCCCGAGTGAGTCCGCGATTTCCTTGTAGAGATAGCCTCGTCCCAACAGTTCCAGGACCTCGCGCTCCCGCGGTGAAAGGTCCGCCGCGCCGTCCGTCTCGTCCGTCGGGCGCCGGAAGGACTGCACCACTTTTCGGGCGATATTGCTGCTCATGGGTGAGCCTCCTGCGTGAACTTCCTTGAGCGCGGCGAGCAGCTCGGTCCGGGGCGTCTGCTTCAACAAGTAACCACTGGCGCCAACGGCGAGCGCGTTGAAAATGTGGTTGGCATCCTCATAGACCGTCACGATCACGAATTGCGTGTTGGGCAGGACCAGCTTCATCCGCCGCACACATTCGATGCCGCTCATCCCCGGCAGGTTGATGTCCACCAGCACGACATCCGGCTTTTCCTGCGGCAACGCGGCCACGGCGCTCTCGGCGCTGCCATGCTCGCCGACACAACGGAAACCCTCTCCACGACGAATCCAGCCCGCCAGTATCTCCCGGGCCGGAACATCGTCCTCAATTATGGATACAGCGATACTCACGGCAGTTTTATCCTACTCGCCCACACCGACCGCAGCGTGTCGTCAGTTTTAGGGACAACCTTCATCCGCCAGGCCATTCATAGCGCCTCTTGGCGATCGGTGCATGCTCCGTCGTCAGGCGGCACTGCATGCCGGCGCCGCGATCCCGGCTCCCGGCCGTTCCGCCCCGGACCGTTCATGTCGAACGAACGGCAACCGCCACCACAAATCTCACTTCGGTTCCACGCCCGGGGGCGCTCTGGATTTCGCAATGTCCGCCGACTTTTTCCAAGCGGAGCCGCATGTTGGGCAGGCCGTGGCCATGCACGATGCGGCTCGGCGCGTTGGACACTGGCTGGGCGGGCGCCTCCGGACAGAACCCGACGCCATCATCATGAATCACGAGCGTGAACGCGTCCGGGCCGGTTTTCAGCGAGACGCAGACCTCGGAGGAGGAGGCGTGTTTCAGCACGTTGTTCAAGGCTTCTTTGAAGGCGAGGAACAGGTTGTGCCGCACTTCGGCGGTGACGGGCCATGGCGGCAGTTGCTCGGGCACATCCAGCCGGCAGCGGATGTGCAGCGGACCCAGGAAATCCTGGGCGAATTTGCCCAGGTAACTTACCAGGCTGTCCAGCGTGTCGTGCTGGGGATTGACGGCCCACACGATCTCGTCCATCGCACGGGTCAGCTCGCGAGCCGTGTCGTAGATCCGCTCCAACTGGGTTGCGGCTTGCTTCGGATTGTCCAGTTCCCCGAACGCGGACTGGCTGAGAAGCGAGATGCGCGTCAGGCTTGCGCCCAGGTTGTCGTGGATGTCCTGGGCGATGCGGGAACGCTCCCGCTCGATGGCGCGCTGGCGTTCCACACGCTCGAGCTTGAGGCGCATCCGCCGGCGCGTGGCGGACAACACGCTTCCCGCAAGGAGCGCCGCCGCGGCCAGCGCGGTCAGCGCGCGAAACCACCACGTCTGCCAGAAATACGGCTGCACCGTGAACTCGAGTGCGTCGCCGGTCAGGTTCCAGACACCGTCGCTGTTGCAGGCGACGACGCGGAAGTTGTAATGGCCCGGGGGAATATAGCCGTAGTTCACAGCCCGCTTTGACCCGCCGTCCATCCACTCGGTTTCCAGCCCTTCGAGGCGATATTGAAAGCGGACTTTCTCCGGAGCGACAAACGTCAGGGCGGTGTAACGGAATTCAAACCGCTGGCGGCCGGGCGGAAGCCGCAATGGAGCGCTGTCGTCCGGCGCCTTCGCCACTGTACGGCCGTCCACGAGCATCTTTTCGATCACAACCCGCGGAGGCAACTGGTTGGCCTTGGCGCCGTTCGGGTCCACCACCACCAGACCCTTGCTGGTCGGGAACCAGAGGCGGCCATCCTTCGTCTTGCAGCCCGCCGGTTGCAGTCCGCCCGAACATTCCAGCGTCGGCATCCCGTCGCCCTTGCCGTAACTCAGACACCGCACGGATTTGGTCTGGCCGTCCAGGCAACGATTCAACTCTCCCTTTTGGATTCGGAAAATGCCTCCGTGCGAGCTGAACCAGAAATTGCCGCTGTCATCCTCCTCGATGTCGCAAATGAAATTATTGGGCAGCCCCTGGCTCGTGTCGATGGAGGAAAACTGCCCGTGCTTCAACCGGTTCAATCCGCCACCATAAGTTCCGATCCACAGCGCGCCGTCTGAATCCAGATGCAGACACTGGACATAGTCGATCGAGAGGCCGTCGCGCTTTCGGAATTGTCGGACCTCGTTCCCGTGCAGCCGACCCAGCCCGCCGGCCAGCATGCCGAACCATAAGTCTCCCGAGCTGTCTTCCACCACCGCCCGCACGTCCGGCAGGGTCAACCCCTTCTGCCTCCCGAACCATGAGATCCCATTGGTCGCGTAGCGCAGGATGCCCTCACCGGTGCCCACCCACGTCACCCCGTCCTTTGCGTGCAACAGGGCCGTCGTGGGCACGGTGAGATCCTCGAGTCCCGCCGGCGGCGCGAACTGATCGCCCTGCCGGAGGAACAGGCCGCCGCCCCAGGTTCCCGCCCAGATGCGGCCCTGCAAATCCTCGGAAACCGACCAAACAAACTGGTTGGAGAGCCCGTTGTTTTCCCCGAAATGAGACCATTCGCCCTCGAACAGGCGATACAAACCCGCGCCTTCGGTGCCAATCCACAGTGCTCCGTCGTGCGCCGCCGAAACGGACAGCACCACCCTGCCCTGCCATTGATCCGGCGCATTCACCGTCGCAACGTTGCCCGCGCGCAGAGCCACCAGCCCGCCGCTGCCCGTGCCGGCCCACAGAGTGCCTTCACGGTCCTCCGCCAGCGAACGCACCCAATCGTGCGGGAATCCGCTCTTACGATCGAAGTGAATGACGCCGCGATGCGGAAGAATCAGATAAAGCCCCTGGTCCAGGGTTCCGACCGCCAGACAGCCCGACCGGGTCTCAATGGCCGTGGTGATCGAACCCTGATCCCATGGGCTCGCCCCCAGGTCGTCCGTCAACTCGTGCCCGTTCCACTTCCGCACCCGCCCGCCGCTCACAATCCACAGTCCGCCATCATCACTCGCGCAAATCCCGGAGACAAACCCGCCCACCGAGCCGCCACCGGGTGCGATCGGAACCAATTGATTCTTTTCGAGCTTGAACACCTCCCCGCCATTCAACATCCACAACTGTCCGCGATGGTTCCGTACCAAGGCGGTCACACTGGCCGGAGTCCCCGCGTTGGGAGCGGAAATCACCTCGCCGTCGAGCCCGACCAGTCTGCCATCGTCCTTGAACATCCAGATTCTGCCCGACTCGTCGGCGCTGATCCCCAGGATCTTCCTGTTTTCCTTGTCCCCTTTGAACGAGACCGCCTGAAAACGGCCGTCCCGGTAACACGTGACCTCCCCCGTTTCATGACCGATCCACAGGATGCCGATGTCATCCTCAAACAGGCTTACCACACGGCTGCTGCCCATTTCGGGCATCTTCTTCTGGTCGCTGTCGAACACCGTGAAGCT
>JBEKFT010000044.1:0-7743 GCA_050013175.1 Verrucomicrobiota bacterium | reverse complement strand
CCCAACTGCCGGTGGGCCGGATTTCATGACAGACATCGTTTTCCAGGCGCTAGCGGATGCCGCCCGTGCCGGCGAGCCGGTGACCCTTGGGGTGATCACCGGAGTGAAGGGGTCGAGTCCGCAAAAAGTCGGAGCCAAAGCGCTGTTCTATGGCGATGGCCGCATCCTGGGCACGCTCGGCGGCGGCTGTCTCGAAGCCGAAATCCAGCATCGCGCCGTGGAGGCCCTGCGCACCGGCGAGCCTTCAACCTTCGATCTGGTGCTCGACCATGATTTCGGCTGGGACGACGGCCTGATCTGCGGCGGCAAGGTGTTGGGCGTGATTCTGCCAGATGCGCAACGCTACGGCGCCAGGTTCTGGGGCATGCTGGCTGAACGACAGGCCTCCCTGACGTGGGGCGTCAGAGAAGATTTTTCCGTGGCCGGCCCCGGGCCGGCGGGGACGGTTGCTTCCTCCGGAAATGGCTGGCTCTACCGGGAAACCATCACGCCGCCCTGCGCGCTGTGGATTGCCGGCGCCGGCCACATTGCCCAGTCCGTGGCGCCCTTGGCGTGGCAGTTGGATTTTGATGTGTCGGTCTTCGACGACCGGCCGGCACTGGCCAACCACGATTATTTTCCGGCAACCGTTTCCCTGAACGTCGGCCCCTGGCAAACCCTCTGCTCGCTGCCCCTCCCCGATAAACCCAGTTTCGGACTGATCGTCACCCGCGGCCATCGCCACGATGCGCTCGTGCTCAAGGACTGGATTCACAAACCGTTTGTGTTTCTCGGAATGATCGGCAGCTCACGCAAGGCACGAACCATCCACGACCATTTCCTGGAGGAAAAAATCGCCACGGCCGAAGAATTGGAACGCGTTGCCTGCCCGGTGGGCATCCCGATCCGCTCCCGGAGCGTGCCGGAAATCGCCGTGAGCATCCTTGCCCAATTCATCGAGAAACGGGCGGAACGGGTTGACGAAGCGCGGGGGTGCGCCGCGGCAAAGCTTGAATTGGCCGGGTAATCGCCGCTGCAGCGGGCCCCGTCGCCCTCCAACAGGGAATCATTCAGCGGGAAGCCTTCGCGGACTTCACGGTTGTGCGACACCCGGAACCGCGCCTGGACTGGAGACCGGCCAGCTCACGTTTCAGTTTTGTGATTTCCGTTCGCGCCTGTCTCACTTCACCATCGGCCGCTTCACAAGCTTTGTGTGCATCCGCCAATTCGCGCGCGTGACGCCGCAGTTCCAGTTGCGTCATGACATGGCGGGCAAGGACGCGCAATGCCTGCAGCTGCTCCGATCGCAGGATGCGCGGCACCTTGTCGATGACACACAGAGTGCCCAGGGCATACCCGTCAGGCGAAATGAGCGGGGCGCCCGCATAAAAACGAATTTTGGGATCGGAAGTGACGAGCGGGTTGCTCGCGAACCGGTCGTCTTTGGTGGTGTCGGGGACGACAAACAAGCCGTCGTGACGGATGGCATGCGAGCAAAACGAGACGTCGCGCGAGGTCTCCGTGACCGTCACCCCGACCCTGGACTTGAACCACTGGCGATCTTCGTCCACGAGCGAAATCATCGCTGTCGGCGCCTCGCAAATGCGCGCGGCCAGTTCAGTCAATTCGTCGAACACTTCCTCCGGCACGGTGTCGAGCACGTCGTATTGCCAGAGCACATTGAGCCTCTTCCTCTCGTTAGGGGTAACCAGTGTGGTCATGAACGGATTCTTCTTTCCTGGAAGTCATGTTACGGCCATCGGGCACACAGATCAATCCCTCTTTTGGCCTGGTCCCCGCGCCGGTCGCGAGGAGAGCGCTCAAAGACCCCGTTGATTCACGATGCGATTGCCTTTGCCCAGGACAATCACTCGTGGCGCCCACTTTCTGGCTTTGGACTTGTTGAGACACGTGAAGTTCATGATGGTGAGCCGGTCGCCCTTCTTGCCCAGGTGCGCCGCCGCGCCGTTGAGAACGATCTGGCCGGAGCCGGGTTCGCCCGGGATGGCGTAAGTCTCAAACCGGTTCCCGTTGGCCATGTTGCTGCAGAGAATGCGCTCGTACGGGAGCAAGCCCGCCTTGTCCATCAAATCACGGGCGATGGTCAGGCTGCCCTCGTAATTGACATTTCCTCCCGTGACTGTGGCGCGATGAATCTTTGATTTGAGCAAATGGAATTGCATGATGCTATTTCACCAGCCGGGCTGCGGGAAGGTAGATGGTGAAGGTCGTGCCTTCGCCCAGGCGCGTCTGCAAATGCAAAGCTCCTTTGGCCTCCTTGATCAGGCGTTGCACGATGTTCAAGCCCAGCCCCGTGCCCTGCTTTGCCCCTTTGGTGGTGAAGTAGGGCTGGAAGATCTTCGGCAGGAGCTCCGCGGGAATCCCCGAACCATTGTCGCGAACAGAAACCTGCAGAAGCGGGGCGGTGTTGGCGAAGTTCTCCACGTTCAAAAACCGCGTCTCCGGCCCGTCCTTGAACGCGACCAGGTCCAGCGGCTCCTGCAACACACGGCCTTCGATATCGACGCGATGGCTCTGGGGCGAGCACTGGAACGCGTTCACGGCCAGATTCAACAGGATCTGGATCAGATCCGTCCCGTTGATTTTTACGCCGATGTCCTCGGCCAGGGGCTGCGTGGTGAATTCGTTGTGCTGCAGACTCGGATGCACCTTGAGCAGATGGCTGAGATCGCTCAAGAGTTGGTTGACCCCGACGCGGGGCGCTTCATCCGTCTGCTTCCGCAGGAAGCTCAAGTAACGTCGCGAAATCTCGATGCAGTTGGTGACCTGACGGGTGATGATCTTCAGGCGGTCTTTGATGAACTCCAGGTCCTCCACTTCGAGCCGGCTTGCGTCGTTGAAGCGCTGGTTCATCAACTGGATGAAACCGGAGATCACCGTGAGCGGGCCGTTGATATCGTGGATGATGCTGGCGTAAATCTCCCCGCGCGTGTTCGCGATTTGCTCCTCGATTTTCTGGGTCTGCAGCTCCGCGATCAATTCCTGCAATTGTTCCGTGTTGTTGTGTATCTCGCTCTCCAGCGTCCGCCGCTGCATCGCACTCGATACGGCGGCACGCATGGTGGAAATATCAAACGGCTTGTTGATGTAGTCGCAGGCCCGCAACCGAAGCGCCTGCCGGATCGTGTCCGTGGTCTCAAATGCCGTCATCATCACCACTTCGATCGAAGGATCCACGTACTTCAGCCTCTCCAGCACCTCAATCCCCGACATGCCCGACATGCGGATGTCGAGCACGGCCACATCGACCCGGTTCTGTTGAACCAGCTCAACGGCATGAGGCCCGTCGCCAGCCATCAGGATTTCGTAGTCGTCCTTGAAAATCACCCACAACGATTGTCGCGGACCATCCTCGTCATCCACGACGAGCAGAGTACCCCGACGCTTGCCCGCCGCCCTGACTTGTTCCGCATCCGACGTTGACGCCTTGGTTGGCAACAAAGCAGGCATGGTCAGTCCACTCTGTTTGAATTGCTTAGGTATCCGATAGCCAACTTCAACACAGATCACAACCTACAGCAATTGCCCGACTCTACAAGCGGAAACAGCACAGCCCGGATTCCGACCCGAAAATCTTATTGTCGGTCGGCCATCAAAGTGAAACCCTTGTGTGCGCCATGAGCGAATTCAAGTTTATCTGCCCGGTCTGCGGCCAGCATATCGCCACCGACTCCGCTGCCAGCGGCACGCAAATCGAGTGCCCGACTTGTTTTCAAAAAATCATCGTCCCTGACGCGCCGAAGTCGGATTCCAAATACATCCTGTCTGCCACGCAATACATCAAGCCCCACGTCCCCCCGCCAACATCCGCCCTCCCCGGCAGAAGCATCGCCTCCAGCAAAGGGCTCGGGCCGGCAATCTTTGCGTTCCTGGCGCTGATCTGCACCGTCCTGGTCGGGATTCACCTGCTGCGTGGGAGGAACGCGCCCGCGGACTCGCCGGAAACACCTACAACCACGATCGGGTCATCCGGAACCGCGCGCGTCACCCCGGCCTGGAGTTTGAACCTCGCCAACACCGAAATTCCCGACGCGGCCGCCGCCGGAAAAGTCCATGACAAGGTTTTCTTCTGTCAACGCGCCGTGTTGGAGAACGGCTCACTCGTGCTGCGCCAGGGCCGTCAGTCCGATGTGACTGTGACCATCCACCTTTTCGCAACCGATTCGCATGCGCTTGGCGGAAGAACGTTCAATGTCGGAACCAACGACGCCGTTGCAAGCCCGGGGATCGTGTTGGGCTGGAAAGAGGCCGACCTGTCGATGACGCAAAAATTCACGAATGGTTACGCCATGCAGCTCGAGTTCGGGCCGGTCACGGCCGGAAACGTTCCGGGCAGGATCTTTCTCTGCGTGCCCGACAAGGAGGAGAGCTTGGTAGCGGGAACTTTCAACGCCGAGATAAACAACCCCGTTTCGTCTCCAAAACGTCAATGAAAACGCGAGGTCCGCTCTTTGGACGGCGGTCTTCAAGAGCATGATCGTCGAAATGGTCAACACCGGAAGCGAGTTGATGCTCGGCCGCGTGCTCAATTCACACCAACAATGGCTCTGCCGCCGCCTGTCCGATCTCGGTTACGTCGTCAGCCGTCAAATCGCAGTTCCCGACGTGGCCCGGGAAATCGAACTGGCCGTGCGTGATTCCTTGTCTCGCGCCGATCTCGTCCTCACAACCGGCGGGCTCGGACCCACCACAGACGACCTTACCCGCGAGGTGATCGCCCGCATGCTCGGCGTGGCCTTGCGCGAGGACGTGGAGACACTCGCCCGGATTCAGGCGTTCTTCGCCGCCCGCAACCGTCCGATGCCGGAACAAACGCGGGTGCAGGCCCTCGTGCCCGATGGGGCGTCGGTTTTGCCAAATCCTCACGGAACCGCCCCGGGACTCGTCCTCCACCTCAATCCCAATCCTTTCCGGAACGACGGGAAAGAAAGCTGGTTGATCCTCCTGCCGGGACCCGGACGCGAATTGCGACCCATGTTCACAGACTCGGTCGTCCCCTTCCTCCTCCGCGCGCTGCCCTTGTCCGATTCCTTCGTCTGCCGCACGCTGCGGACGTCCGGGATTGCCGAGTCGGTCGTGCAGGAGAGAATCGAGCGCTCCTTGCGGGAACTGGTGCTGAAAGGGCTCGATGTCGGGTATTGCGCCAGGCCCGGACAGGTGGATGTGCGTCTGGCGGCGCGAGGCGATGATGCCGAATCGCGCGTGAACGCAGCCGAGGCGGCAGTCCGCGCCCAACTCGGCTCCGACATATTCGGAACCGGTGACGAGGACCTGGAGGAAGTGGTCATTCATCTATTGGCGGCGCGCAAGAAAACCCTCGCCCTCGCCGAATCCTGCACCGGCGGCTGTATCGCGCATCAGTTGACGAACGTCTGCGGAGCTTCGGCTGTTTTCCGGGCCGGCTGGGTGACATACAGCAACGACGCGAAGCAAAAGTTTCTGGGTGTTCGCGCGGAAACACTCGATCGGCACGGCGCGGTCAGTGAGGCCGCTGCGCGAGAAATGGCCGATGGTGCCCGGCGTCTGAGCGAGGCCGACTACGCCATTGCAGTGACCGGAATCGCGGGGCCGACGGGTGGCACACCCGCAAAGCCAACCGGCACCGTGTTCATCGCCGTCGCATCGCCGCAGGAAACCCAGGTCAGAGAAACGCGCAACACGTGGGACCGGCTCACGTTCAAAGAGATGACGGCCCACCAGGCTCTGAACCAATTGCGGCGGCTGTTGCAGGGACTGCCTTGATGTCCCATCATTTCTGCCGGTACCCCAGCAAGAAATCGCTGTCTGGAAACTGGACACTTCGAAGAGTGGACTTGATTTCAGCTCCCAGGTTCTTACGCCAACACGCCCCCCCACAAGTCGTTCTCCGGGCACAATAGCTGCTTCGACGAAGTCCGCCAGAGATGTTGTTGTTGGGCGCGGCACAGGCCGATCACAAGTCGGCGGTTCACTGCCATTTGTGTAGCGTCATTCGAAAACAACCGGCCCCGGAACGGACGACCATTGCTATGATTCTGAAGCACGCAGGCAAAGCGATCGGTGTGGTCTCATGGACCCTATCGTGCCTCACACTGCTTGCAGCCGACGTCCCAACCGCTACTACCACTTCCACAGTTCAGTCCACGAACGCCGCCGGGGAAGCCGGCAATCGATTTTCCTCCCCGCGCCTGAATCCGGACCAGTTGCCGATTTCAACGATCGGCTCGCTCACGCCTGAATCAGCCCAAAGCAAAACCAATCGAACCGTCCGGATCCAGGGCGTCGTGCTCGATCAGGGACTGGGCGAGTACGTCACCATCCAGGACGACACCGGTTCGATTCGCGCCGAAACGCGTCAGACTACGCCCATTCCTCCAGGCGAACGCGCCATCGTCTGGGGCAGGCTGGCTTGGGATGGCAACAACGTGTTGCTTCGAAATGCCGCCATTCGACCGCTCGCCTGGGATACAATCGCCGAACAAAAGATCACCCCGGCTGCCGGCAAGCCCGACCGGCTTCCCACGCTGACCCAGGTCATCCAGATCCGGAGTATGCCGCCCGAACAGACCGCCTGGAAATACCCGGTCCGCGTGAGGGCCGTGGTCACCGCCCTGTGGAAAGACTATAAGGCGCTGTTCGTCCAGGACGATACGGCGGGCATCTACGTCGCCGCACCCAACATCAACCTCGATTCGTGGACTGTGGGAGACGAAGTGGAAATCGACGGGGTCAGCGGCCCGGGCGGGTACGCTCCCATCATCGAGGCGGATGCCGGAAGTGTCTTGGGCCGGAAAGATCTGCCCATAGCGCGGCGGGTCAATCTCTACCAAATGGCCATGGGCCAATTCGACAGCCAATGGGTCGAAGTGCGCGGCGTCGTTCGCTCTGTCCAAATCAATCGACGATCCACCGACCTCGAATTAAGCGATGTGAACGGCCTGTTGGAAGTGGATGTGTCGGGAGGTGAAGCCTTGACGAACCTCGTCGATTCACTCGTCATCGTTCGGGGTGTCTGCGCCTCCCATGCCAATCCCAACCGCCAGCTCACCGGGGCCTACGTCTGGTCGCCTTCTCCGGACTTGCTGGTCGTCGAAGAAAAGGGCGTCGCCGACGCATTCACACTCCCCACTCAACCGATCGCTTCGCTTTCCGAATTCACCCAATCCCGCGCCACACAGCACCGCATAAAAGTCGCCGGCACCGTCACGTTCAGCGAGCCCGGCCGTCCCTTGTTCGTCCAGGATGAAACCGGGGGTGTGCCGATCTACCTTGCCCATGCGGTGGATTGCATGCCCGGCGATCGCGTCGAAGTGGCCGGCTACCTCTCCCTTGGCGATTTCGGATTCGTGTTTCGCGACGCCAGTTGCCGCGTGATCGGCCACGCCGGCATTCCCCCGGCCAAACCGGTCTTCTCGCTCAGCGCGCTGAACCCAAATTTGCATGGCAATTTGGTGCAGTTCCGCGCCCGTCTCATCAGCTCCACCCGCCACGGAAGCGACGAGGTGTTGACGTTGCAGAGTGAGGACATGGTGTTTGAAGCCCTTCGTCCGATCGGCATCAAAACAAAGACGGATTCCATCCCGCCGCCGGGCAGCCTCGTGCAGTTGCAAGGCGTCTATTCGATTCTCGGGGATGAATTACGCACGGCTCGCTCCATGCGTCTCTACGTTCCTTCCGCTGAATCCATCCAGGTCCTGGAAAAACCGCCGTGGCTGAATTCCCGGCGCACCGGCTCCTTGTTGGCCGGAATGATCGTTGTCCTCG
>JBEKFT010000043.1:0-7798 GCA_050013175.1 Verrucomicrobiota bacterium | reverse complement strand
GGGAACTATGGAATCTTCAACCTCCTGACGCTGGCGCTTTGTCTGACGCTGCTCGATGACGCGGCCCTGCATCGTTGGCTGTCGAAACGGCGGACGGAGCCGGCTCCGGAAGACGTCTCGGCCGCGCAGGAAAGCGGTGGAAAATCGGCGTCTCACTCGCGCGTTCTTTGCTGGCCGGCGTACGCGACGCTGCCTGTGGCCGCGCTCGTGGCGTGCACCTCCTGCGTCCAACTCTTCGGGATGTTCGGGGTTCTTCTGCCCGGGCCGGAGCCGGTCCTCGCTGTTTACCGCCTGCTGCTGCCGTTGCGCTCCTTCAACAACTACGGCCTGTTCTCAGTCATGACGACATCCAGGCTGGAAATCATCCTCGAAGGCAGCAATGACGGTGTCCAATGGGAGGCTTACGAATTCAGATACAAACCGGGTGAGCCAAGGAACCGGCCGCGCTTCGTCGCGCCCCATCAGCCGCGACTGGACTGGCAGATGTGGTTCGCCGCGCTGGGGGATTACCGGCGCAATCCCTGGCTGGTCAATTTCTGCATTCGGATTCTGGAAGGCTCACCCGAACCGGCGGCGTTGCTGGCACACAACCCTTTTCCCGGCACTCCGCCACGCTACGTTCGCGCCCTGGTTTACGAGTATCACTTCACAGATCCGGCTACCCGCCGGAGCACCGGGGACTGGTGGCGGCGCGATTACAAGGGGATCTATCTGCCGCCCATTTCATTGCGTCAGGAGGATTGAGCCGCGCGCCCAATCGCATTGGGATCACGCTCCCGTTGATGATATCCGCTCTTGAGTTTGATGCTCGCACAAACACAGACAGGCCGGCGCCATCCCGTTAGCTCAAATTCCGCGTTTCGATTTCGCCAGGATCGGTTATCTTCTCGGCGTGTCAACCCCGGTTTCACTCCTCGCGGATCCACCGGCCCTGAATCAGGTAACGGTTCCGGATCTGTGGCAGCAGCAGGCGGTGGCGGCCTTGCGCGCAGGGAAGGACGTGGTGGTGCAGGCCCCGACCGGCTCCGGCAAGACGCTGATCTTTGAGCTGTGGTCGAACCAGGGGAAAAACCGCGGGCAGGCCATTTACACCGTGCCAACCCGGGCGCTGGCCAATGACAAACTCGCGGAATGGCGCGCCCGTGACTGGGACGTGGGCATCGCCACGGGCGACCTGGCGGAGAATCTGGGGGCGCCTGTGCTGGTGGCCACCCTCGAGACACAAAAGAACCGGTTGATCCAGGGGGAGGGTCCAAACCTGCTGGTGGTGGACGAATACCAGATGCTTGGCGACCCGGATCGGGGGTTGAATTATGAACTGGCCATGGCGCTCGCGCCGCCGCAAACCCAGTTTCTCCTGTTGAGCGGCAGCGTGAGCAATCCCCAGGACGTCGTGAAATGGCTTCAACGCCTGGGCCGCCAGGCGGTCCTCATCCGCCATGAACATCGGCCCGTCCCTCTCGAAGAGATCTCTGCCGGTCAATTGAATTACCACCTGCCGTCCGAAATCCGCGGTTACTGGCCCCGGCTCGCCGCCAAATCGCTGGCGGAGGATTTGGGGCCGATCCTGGTGTTCGCCCCACGCCGCCAGGCCGCGGAAGCCATGGCGCTGGATCTGGCGCGCCAACTTCCGACCCCGAACCCGCTGTCGCTGAATTCGGAGCAGAAACTCATCGTGGGCGAGCATCTGGCAAAGCTGCTCAAGAGCCGCGTCGCCTACCACCACAGTGGACTCAGTTACGGAGCGCGCGCCGGCGTCATTGAACCTCTGGCCAAAGCCGGCCAGCTCCGGGTGGTGGTGGCCACGATGGGACTGGCCGCCGGCATCAATTTTTCGCTGCGCAGCGTCGCCCTCGCCGGCGAGTCCTACCGTCGCGACCAGGTCGAACACCCCCTTCGGCCCGACGAAATCCTTCAAATGTTCGGCCGCGCCGGACGGCGGGGGCTGGACGAAACCGGTTTTGTTCTCATCACAGCCAATGAATTGCGCCTGCTGGACGCCCGTCCGTGCCATTTATCCCGAAACGGTTCCGTGGACTGGGGCGCGTTGCTGAACGTGATGGCAGCGGCCGCGCGGCTCGGCCGCGATCCCTTCGCCGATGCAGTGCGGGTCCAGGAACGGCTCTTCACCACCAAGCCCATCGTTCTCGGCGTGGAAGAATCGATGAAACACCCCGACGTGCCATGCGGATTGAAGACCGACGCCGAACGGGCGCGCCACGTCCGCAGGTTGTTCCGCGAAATGCTCGACAGCCGCGGCGAGTGGGAAGCTGTCGGCGCGCCGGTGCCGAAGCCGCTCAGGGAAATCCGCATTTGCAGGCCACGATCGGCGAAGGGCGCGTCCGACGGCAAGGCAGAACCCGTGGATTCCCATTCGCAAATTGAAAATCGCTCGATCCTCACCGAGCCGGGGGCGCTGGAAAAAGTCGGCAGCGGCGCGCTGTGCGTTTTGTCCGGGAGCGGCGAGGGGAGGATCTATGGACGCGCCATCACGGTTGCAGAAAAGCTGGGCGATGAGCGGGTGATTATCGCCAAGTGGATCCGCCGTCTGACGGCCTGGAATGGCCGGCAGGCGCCTGTTTCCGTGTGGCAGGAGCGGATCGTTCCGCGGGTGGAGCAGAAGCTGGCGGACCAGAAGACCCCGGTGGTTCGATTCCTGAACCAGGCGCATAAGATCGTGGCGCTGGTCAGCCTCGCCGAACTGACGTTGCGCGTGCCGGTGGACCGGCATGGCGTGGCATTGTGGCGGCCGCAGGAGCGGGAAGTGGTGCCCTACGATTGCGCGCAGTGCGCGCTGGTCCCGGTCTGCAAGAAGCTGTCCCCGGCCACGGGAACGGCGCTGCTCTGGCGCCGGCTCGGCCTGGTGGACGCCGCCGGCGTGCCGACCTTGCGCGGCCGGATCGTCAGCTTTTTCTCCCAGGGCGACGGCCTGGCCATTGCAGCGGCGTTGGAGGATGAAGCCTATCCGCTCGACGAGTTGATTTACGATCTGGCCGATCTGGATGCCGGTTTCCGGTTTTGCGGGGAGGACAACCGATGGGCCGGAAGACTGGCCGTCGCGTGTCACGAGAAGTTCGGACTGCAGACGATTTCAGGGTATCTGGAAAACGGCGTGCCGCCCAAATACGGCTCCGGAGCGGAGCAGATCGTGGCTTCCGTGCACAAGAATCCGTTGAACAAATATGGCTGGATCACGGACCTGCTGGGCGCGGGGGACATCGACCGCATCATCATCGAGTGGCGCAGCCTGTTGCGTCGGATCGCCCACGCCCCGGAGCTGGACTGGACCCGCTGGCGCGCATTGCAGGTGATGGCCAGAACCCTCCTGAACGAAACGGAGTCGCCGACCCTCATCGATCTGCCTGCGCTCGAGTTTCATCAAACCAGGCGGATCGATCATCGGCTCGTTCTGCGAAGGCATTGACAACCCGGCGGCAGTTGCGAAATGCTGTGGCCGCGATGTGCTCACCTGCATCCAGGCTGGTGTTGACGATTCTCCTCCCTTTCACGCTGGGCTGTTCCGCGCTGCGCTGCAGCGGCTACACCTGGGTCCAGGCGGGTGTCGAAAGCAATTTCCTGATCGATGACGAACGGGTCCTGTTCGCCCAGGCGGAGGGTTCCCTGACGGCGCTGTCGCTGAAGTCGGGCGATGTGCTCGTTCGCGCCAGGGGCAGGAATTATTCCGGCGCGCTCAGGCGCACCCCCCAGGGCATTCTCCTGCTCAGTGACCAGACCATCGCCCTCCTGAATCCGGCGGACTTCAGCACCGTGTGGGAAACCCCGGCTCACTGCACGCCGGACATCGCCGGAGATGCGCTCATCTCGTGCGACGAAAAGGGCCTGGTTCAATGCCGCAACCTGGGCGACGGCCGCCTCCGGTGGTCCTACGAGCTGCCCGGGGCCCTGGAAATCATCGCTGAATCCGGCAGGGTGCTGGTCCGCCGGGCGGCCACTTATGAACGCGGAGCCCTCCCGACGGCGGTGCTGCTGGATTTGGAGAAGGGAACCGAATTGTTCCGCCAGACACCCACGAACGGCCTTCATCAGGCGGCGGCGTTTTTCGACGGAACAAACATCTACGTCGAAACGGGCCTGTTCGAGGGGGCGGCGTCCCACTTTGAACCCGACCGCGTGGCGGTTTGGAACCTGAAAGGGCAGGAAACCGGATCGATTCCTATTCCACCGGCAATGCGCGAAAGCGTCCGGGACGGCATGCTATTCGAGTTGGACGGGAAGGCGTTTTGGAAAGGGCATGTTTATGCCGGTCTCCAATCGATTTCCGCCGACATTCTCCCGACACTGCGGACCACCTCGGTGCTGACCCATGGCGACTGGACAGTCTATGAGACCACCTGCGACCTCGGGGCGGGGACTCACTTTGTGGACCGCGCGGCCTATGTGAATCGCAAGGGCGGCGGCGGCAACGCGTTCGTGATGGAGGTGGAATTGCGCGCGCCGACGAACCATTGGCTGGGAATCCTTCCTTATCTGCACGATCGCGGGCGCATCACCGCCGTCGCCAGGACGGAGGGAAGCATCCTCGTCGGGACCGACTTTGGCCAGGTCGAGTGCATCGATGCGGCCACCGGCGAATCCCGGTGGCTCTACGTGTTCCCGACGCTGCATCGCACCCTCAGCAGCAGTTCCCGCGGCAGGCCGCCGACGCTGTCTGAGGCCGCGGCGATTTTCAAGAAGGAAAACGGTACGCCTCCGATTTCCGGCATCCACATCATCATCGGGAAGGCGGGTGCGCCCCGGGTCATCCTGGATCCCGAACCGGTGGAGCCCTATGTCAATCTGCCCATCGAACTTGCCGCGGCATGGAGCGGAGCCGGGATTCCAGTCCTGGTCCTGCTCCTGGCGCACAAACGGCCCCGGACAGGCAGATGGGAGTCCAATGCGCTTGGAAGCCTCGCCGCGTGGCTCACGTTCCTGCTGGTCTGTCTGTATCCGTTCCTCGGCAGAGTGTCGCCGGGCAGTTCCTTGGCGTTGCGGATCGCCATCGCGGCCGGTTTCGCCTGTGGCCTTGGGAATGCAGTGATTTCCTTCAGGCGCGGGCAGAGGACGGAAGCGGCGGTTTTGACCGTCACCTTTGCGGCGCTGGGTCTGGTTGCCTGGCTTGTCCCGGGCTGAACCGGGAATTGAATCAGTGGTGCCGCTCGGTTGCGCGTTGGGGACGGTCCCCGCGATCCCCGCCCCGACGTTCTTCACGATGGTTCTGTCGCTCCCCCTGATCGGGGCGTTGATCGGAAGGTTCCGCCTGGGGTTGGCCCTCGGTGGGGGCCTGTTCGCCGCCCATTTCCTTGTCGCGCTCGGCCATGGCGGCCTTGCGGGAGAGCCGGACGCGGCCTTTTTCGTCCACGCCCAGGCATTTGACCCAGATTTCATCGCCGAGTTTGACGATATCTTCGGTCTGTTTGACACGGAAGTTGGCCAATTCGCTGATGTGGACCAGCCCGTCCCTGCCCGGCAGGAATTCGACGAACGCGCCAAATTCTTTTATGGTCACCACTTTGCCGCGATAGACCTTGCCGATTTCGGCTTCGGCGGTCATGCCGTTGATCGCGTCCCGTGCGATTTTCATCCCTTCCGCCGACACGGAGTAGATGTTCACGGTGCCGTCGTCTTCGATGTTGATCTCGCAGCCGGACTCTTCGACGAGCTTCTTGATGTTCTTGCCGCCGGGGCCGATGAGGGCGCCGATCTTTTCCGGATTGATCTTGATGGTCTCGATGCGGGGTGCGTACTTGCTGATTTCCTTGCGCGGTTCGGCCAGAGTCTTGGCCATTTCAGCGAGGATATGGATGCGGGCGACCCGGGCCTTTTCCACGGCCTCAGTCATGATTTGATGGGGGATGCCGCGCAGCTTGAGGTCGAGTTGAAAGCCGGTAATGCCTTTTTCCGTGCCGGCGATTTTGCAGTCCATGTCGCAAAACGCGTCTTCCCAGCCGATGATGTCCGTGAGCAGTTTGTACTGGGAAATCTTGTGTTGATCGTCGTATTCGGTGCAAAGGCCGATGCTGATGCCGCCGACCGGCCGGATCATTGGAATGCCGGCGTCCATCAATGCCAGCGAGCCGCCGCACACCGTCGCCATGGAGGTCGAGCCGTTGGACTCCATGATCTCGCTCGTCACGCGGATCGAGTAAGGATAGGTGTCCAGCGGGATCATCGGTTCGAGGGACCGTTCCGCGAGGGCGCCGTGGCCGATTTCGCGACGGCCCGGACCGGAGATTCGTCCGGTTTCACCCACCGAGAAGTTCGGGAAGTTATAGTGCAGGATAAACTTTTTCTCGGTTTCGCCTCCGGTATAAGAGTCGAATTCCTGCGCGTCCTCGCCGGTGCCCAGCGTCGCCAGCGTGACCGCCTGGGTCTCGCCGCGGCTGAACAAGGCCGAGCCGTGCGCGTGGGGGAGAATGCCGACCTCACTGAGAATGGGACGGACATCGTCGAGGCCGCGTGCGTCGAGCCGCTTGCCTTGCTTCATGATCAGGGCGCGGACGGATTCCTTCTGGATGTAATAGAACGCGTCTTTGAGGACGAATTCGGTCACTTTCTCCCCGCCGAATTTTTCGACGAGCTTTTTGCCGATTTCGTCGGTGACGGCGGCAACGGCTGTTTCGCGCGCCAGCTTTCCGGGGGTGAGCAATGCGGAGACAATCCGGTCGCCCGCCAGCGCCTTGGCTTCCTTCAGGATTTCATCCGGAACGACGTTGAGGGTGATTTCGCGCTTCTTCTTGCCGGCGCGCGCGGCCAGGTCCTTTTGCGTCTGGATCAACGGCTGAATGGCTTCATGCGCAAATTGGAGCGCCGCATTGAAGTCCGCTTCAGCGATTTCCTTGGCCGAGCCCTCGTACATTACCATGTCGGCCTGGTTCCCGACATAGACCAGGTCCAGATCGCTCTCCAGCATCTGGGAATGGGTTGGGTTGGCGACGAACTGGCCTTTCACACGGCCCACGCGCACGGCGCCGAGGGGCCCTTCCCAGGGAATATCGCTGACCATCAAAGATGTCGAAGCCCCGATGATGCTGAGGATGTCCGGATCATTTTCGCCGTCGGCGCTCAGGACGACGGTCTGAACCTGCACTTCATTGTACCAACCTCTTGGAAACAGCGGACGGATGGGACGGTCGGTGAGACGGCAGGTGAGAATCTCCTTTTCCGTCGGACGGCCTTCCCGTTTGAAATAGCCGCCCGGAAATTTGCCAGCCGCGGCCGCCTTTTCGCGATAATCCACGGTGAGCGGAAAGAAATCCTGTCCTTCCTTGGCTTTGGTGGCGGCGACGGCGGCGACGAGGACGATGGTTTCTCCGAGCTGGACGGTGACGGCGCCGTCGGCCTGTTTGGCCAGCTTGCCGGTTTCAATAATGATCTGCTTGTCCCCAATCGGGGTGGTGACTTTTTCTGACATATGATCTGTTTTTACCTCCGCCACCACCGAGGAACTTCAGTGAACTCCGGATGGACTCGAAGCTGACTGAAATTTCCCAGAGACAGCGGAATTTGTGCGCGATTTGTTTTGCGGACCTGGGCCGGTCGCGTGTGTCGGCCCAAACCGGGGTGTTGCGGTGGAGGGGCTCCCGGTGGAAGCCATCCGCCGCCCGAAAATCAGTGACGCAACTTCAGTTTCTTGGTGATTGCCTGGTAGCGATTCACATCCGTGTTATGGAGGTAATCGAGCAAACGTCGGCGCTGGCCGACCATCATGAGCAGCCCGCGGCGCGAGCCGTGGTCTTTCTTGTTCTTCTGAAGATGCTCCGTCAAATGGTTGATCCGTTCGGTTAGGAGAGCAATT
>JBEKFT010000042.1:0-7844 GCA_050013175.1 Verrucomicrobiota bacterium | reverse complement strand
GCAAAACCACTACGCTCGCCTCGATGATCAACGTCATCAACGAGGAACGGGACGAGGTCCATATCATCACCATCGAGGATCCGATCGAGTATTACCACAAACACAAGCGGGCGCTGGTGACGCAGCGTGAAATCGGGGTGGATGTGCCGAATTTTGCGGAAGCGCTGCGCCGCGTGCTGCGCCAGGATCCCGACGTCATTCTCGTCGGCGAAATGCGCGACCTGGAAACCATCGACGCCGCGATCACGGCGGCGGAAACGGGGCACCTTGTTTTCGGGACGCTGCACACGACGGGCGCCGCCAAGACCATTGACCGCGTGGTCAACGCGTTTCCGACCACCCAGCAGGAACAGATCCGGATCCAGCTTTCGACGGTGCTGCAGGCGGTGATTTCGCAACTGCTCATTCCGCGCGTGGACAAGCCCGGGCGCGTGGCGGTGTTCGAAATCATGGTCAACACGCCCTCGGTGGCCGCCCTGATCCGCGACAACAAGAGTTTCCGCATCCAGTCGGACATCCAGACGGGCGCCAAGTACGGCATGGTGACGCTGGACAGCTTTTTGATCGAGAAATATCTCGCGGGCATGATTGCGCGGGATGAAGTCATCACCAAGGCGCAGGACTCGGTCAGCATCCAGTCAAAACTCCAGGAATTGGAGCTGGCCCAGGCCGTCAGGTCCGAATCCTCCGCCGGCCCGGAGGTGCCTGCCAAATCTTGAGCGGAATCATTATGGCCGAAGAAATCACAAGCCCACTCTTGTCGCTGATCCGGGAACAAAACCTGATCGACGACCTTCAATACGAGGAGGTGGCCGCTGAAAACAAGCGCAGCGGCACGCAGATCGTTCAGATCCTGCAGGATTTCGGGATCATGGATCTGGACTCGATCCTGCAGGCCGAGGCCAATTACATGGGCGTCGAGGTCGTCTCGCTGCACGACCGGGATTTTACGCCCGAGTTGCTCCAGACCATCCCGGCGAACACCGCGCGGATGTACCGGTGCATGCCGGTGTCGGTTTCCAACTCGACGTTGAAGGTGGCGTTCGAGGAGCCGCTCAATCCGGCGCGCGTCGATGAACTGGGATTCATCGTCAAGAAGGAGGTCCAACCCGTCGTGGCCGATCCGGTCGATATCGGAAAGCTGATCGAGAAGCATTACGGGCAGGAGGACGCCAGCGAGAGCGTCTCGGAGATTCTCAGGCAGCTCGGGTCGGACACGAAGATGGCGCGGGAGGTCGAGCAACTGGCGGCGTCGGAGGATGCGACCGCGATGGCGGATCTGGCCGACGCGGCGCCGATCGTGCGGTTTGTGAACCTGGTGCTGTTTCAGGCGGTGCAGGACCGTGCGAGCGACATCCATTTCGAGCCGTTCGAGAACGAATTCCGCATCCGCTACCGTGTGGACGGCGCGCTTTATGAAATGTCGCCCCCGCCCAAGCACCTGGCGCTGCCCGTGATCTCGCGCATCAAGGTCATGGCGAACCTGAACATTTCCGAACGGCGCCTCCCCCAGGACGGCCGCATCAGTTTCCCGATGGGAAATCGCACCATCGACCTGCGCGTGTCCACCCTGCCGACGATGTTCGGGGAGTCGGTGGTGCTCCGCGTGCTGGACCGCTCGGCCGTCAATCTGGAAATCGAATCTCTCGGCTTTCCGAAGTACGTGTATGATTACGTGACTGGGGCGATCCAGCGCCCGAACGGCATTTTCATCGTGACCGGCCCGACAGGCTGCGGCAAGACCACCACGCTCTACTCCTGCCTGCGCCGGGTCAACGTGATGGACTCGAAGCTGTTGACGGCGGAGGACCCGGTCGAATACGACATTGAAGGCATCATGCAGGTGGCGATCCACGAGGCGGTGGGTTTGACGTTCAGCAAGGCGTTGCGCTCGTTCCTGCGCCAGGATCCCGACATCATCATGGTGGGTGAAATGCGCGACCTCGAGACGGCGCAGATTTCCATCCAGGCGTCGCTGACCGGCCATCTGGTGCTCAGCACGCTCCACACGAACGACGCGCCCGGCGCAATCACTCGTCTGGTGGACATGGGGGTGGAGCCCTTCCTGATTTCCTCGACGCTCATGGCCGTGCTCGGGCAGCGGCTGGTGCGGACCATTTGCAAGAATTGCCGGACGCCGTTCGAGCCGACGGACACCCAGTTGGCGCTGCTGAATCTTTCTCCGCACGACCTGGGCGACAAGGTGTTCTATTACGGTCGCGGCTGTTCGACCTGCAATGACACGGGATACAAGGGCCGGAGGGGGATTTTCGAGTTGTTGACGATCAACGACGCCATCCGGGCGTTGATCAACGAGCGTGCGCCAACCATTGTTTTGCGGCAGAAGGCGGTCGAGTTGGGCATGGTCACCCTCCGGGAAGACGGCTTGCGAAGCATCTTCGAGGGTGATACCACTATTGAAGAAGTCGTGAAATATACGTGAGCAACGGTTATGCCTAAGTACAATTACGTGGCAATGGATGCGCGGGGCAAGGAAACCAAGGGAACGCTCGAAGTCACCAACCAGAACGAGGCCATCGGCCGGGTCAAGGAAATGGGCCTGTTCCCCACCAAGATTGTCGAGGTCGATAAGATGAAGGGGAAGCCCGACGGGAAGGCGAAGGCCAAGCCCGCCAAGAAAGCCGGCAGGAAGGGCGCCGCGATGAACCTCTCCATCAACATTCCCGGGTTGAGCGGCAGGGTGAAATCGAAGGTGCTCACGGCCTTTACCCGGCAGTTGGCCACGCTCGTGGACGCGGGTCTGCCGCTGCTGCGCGGATTGAGGGTTCTCGAAAAACAGGAGCGGAGCGCGACCCTGAAGAAAATCATCGGTGATCTGGCGCTGGCGATCGAAGGTGGCAGCACGTTTTCCGAGGGCTTGGCGCAACATCCCAAGGTTTTCAACCGGCTTTACGTCAACATGGTCAAGGCCGGCGAACTGGGCGGCGTGCTCGAGGTGGTCCTGACCCGCCTGGCCGAGTTCATGGAAAAGGCCCAGAAGATCAAAGGCAAAGTCGTCGCCGCCATGTTCTATCCGGTCGCCGTCATCACCGTCGCCACCGTCATCATGGGCATCCTCCTCACGGTCGTCATCCCCCGGTTCAAGGAAGTGTTCGCCGGGCTGGGCGAAGGACGTCCGCTGCCGAAGTTCACCCAGATCGTCCTCGGCATCAGCGCGACGGTCAAAGATCACTTTTTCTACACGGTGATCGGCGTGATCACCTTTGCCGTTCTGTTCTCGCTTTTCAAACGCACCAAGTTCGGGCGGCACACCTGGGATAAGTTCAAACTCAAAGTGCCGGTCCTCGGCCCGGTGGTCAGCAAAGTCGCCATTTCCCGCTTCACCCGCACGCTCGGCACCCTCGTCAGCAGCGGCGTTCCGATCCTCCAGGCGCTCACGATCGTGAAGGAAACCTCCGGCAATGTCATCGTCGGCAACGCCGTCAGCGCCGTCCATGACAGCGTCAAGGAAGGGGAAACCATCACCGCGCCCCTCGAAGGCTCCGGCGTCTTCCCGCCCATGGTCATCAGCATGGTCGATGTCGGCGAACAAACCGGCGCCCTGCCCGAGATGCTGCTCAAGATCGCCGATAATTACGACGAAGAAGTGGACAACGCCGTGGCCGCCATGACCTCGCTCCTGGAACCGATTATGATCGTCTGCCTGGCCGTCGTCGTCGGCAGCATCGTCATCGCCATGTTCCTGCCTCTGATCGACCTGATGAACACCATGGGCGGCCCGTCAGAAGGCGGCGGCAAGGGCGGGACCGGCGACTAGCGTCCCTTGTAGCCGCCAATATGAATCGGCGGACGCGTCCCGTGACGGCAATCTCCGCCGTTTCACAACGGCGGTTACGGAGGCTCGATTCACGGGCAAACGCTGGATGCACGTGTTTGCGAGAATAAAATTCAATAAAATAGGTTGACAACGAAAGGCGCCATGCGTAAATACATTGTAACGACATTGCATGGTCGTTTGATTTACAATTGACTCTGTTATGGAGTTTGATTGGAGCAACGCACCGTCCAATTTGCACAGTTCTTTGATGTCGAAAGAGATAGAAGAATCGTTTGAAGACCCGTTTGCGCTTCGGATGTTGCCGGATTCGCCCCGGTTTTCCGCCCAGGCCCGGTTTTTCAACTTGGGAATGACGGCAGGCGGGGTGGGGGTCTTCAGTGTTTACCGGACGAACGGCAAAGAGATCCGGGTTCTCTATGCCCGGCCGTTCGAGCCGGAGGAGCGGTTCTTTTATCAGCGGAAAATGGATCAGGTCCTGTCGCCATGATGAGTTATGCATGCCATTTCCAGTTGGGAAGACGTGCCTCTCTTCGACAGTGAAGAGGCCGAAGCGGATTTCTGGGCTGAGAACAAGCCGGACTTGCGCCTGTTGGAATCCGCGCTGGCCGGCGGCAGCGAGTCGGCGGAATCGGTGACTATCACCTTGCGGATCGATCCCCGGATGCTGGCGCGCATCAAGCGGCTGGCCCGGTCGAGATACCTGAACTATCAGAGCATGATTAAGCAGTGGTTGAGCGAGCGGATGGAAGAGGAATTGCGCGAGCGCTGAACCACCCAGACCTATGAACCCTGTCATCCAGCACCGGTCCCCCCCTCGGGCGGGATACACCTTGATCGAACTGCTCGTCGTCATGGCCATCATCGCCATCGTCGCGTCGCTGATCCTTCCCGTCACCAGGGCGCTCAAGAAAAGGCGAATCCTTTCGGTTGCCCAGGCGCAATTGAACCAGGTGCAAGCCGCCATCGAGAATTACAAATCCAAGACCGGCTTCTATCCGCCGGACAATCCCACCAATTGCGTCATCAACCCGCTCTATTTCGAATTGGTCGGGACGATTTTGACAAACGGTGTCTATGAAACCCTCGACGGAAGCGGTCAGATATCGACCAATGACGCTGCAACCTGGTTCGGAGTGTCCGGCTTCGCCAACTCCGGAACGAGTCTTCGGGGCAGCGACGACAAGCCGGGTCCGCTGAACTTCCTCAAGGATTTGCGGCCCGACCAGGTCGGTCAATTCGTCTATGAAGGCAACATGCCTTGGAATGCGGTGCTGGTCTGTTCGATATCGTGGCCGGCTGGCACCCTGCCCAACGGCCTGGCCTGGCCGATCAAAAGCACCCCCCCGGCTGTGCCGCAGCCGCCCGTGCTCAACCCCTGGTGCTATATGTCCACCAATCCAACGAATAATGTCGGCAGGTTTGATTTGTGGGTGGACCTGGTGATCGGCCCCGCTGTCTATCGCGTCAGCAATTGGAGAACCAGTCCGCAGCAGTTGTAGCGTCTTGAACCACACCCGATCCATGTCATCCGGACAGAACAAACCCCAGGCAACCGGAGACCGCGGCCGGCGCGGTCCGGGGGCATTGCTGCGTCCTAAGGTTGAATCTCCGGGTCCCGGAAGGCTGGTGCCGGCGGTCTGGCAGGAATACTCCTGGCAGCCGCGCATCCGCGTGTCCCACACAGGAAAATGTTCGCATGCTGCCCGACTTCTCGGCGCGCGGCTCTGTGAGCCGCAGCGGGTTGGTGCTGCAAGGGGCGCGAAGGAGCTCCGGCGCGTTTTGCCAGGCGAAGGTGCTGCGGGTCGCAGACCCGCGGTCCAGTCCGGCGCGCGGCTCTGTGAGCCGCAGCGGGTTGGCCGTCGCCGTGATGTGGACAGGTTGCGCCGGCGTCCTGGGCTGCCTGGGTGTCCAATGTGCTGCGGGTCGCAGACCCGCGCTGCTTTGCTTGTGGCGATGCCGCGCCGAGTGCTCTGCGGGCCCCGCCGCAGAGATACAACCTGGACCCATCCGTTCGACCGCTTATGAAAAACTCATCCTTACGATTCCGGCGCACGCGCGAAGCGTTCACGATCATCGAGCTGCTGGTGGTCATCAGCATCATCGCCATCCTGGCGGCGCTTCTGTTGCCCGCCGTCAGCAGGGCTATGGTCACTGCCAAAGTGAGAAAGGCTCAGACGGAGGAGGCCGCAATCGTCCAGGCCATCCAATCGTATTATTCCACCTACAGCCGCTACCCGGTTTCGAGCAACGCACTGTACTCTGCGACGCAAAACCAGGACGATTTTACGTACGGAACCGCAGGCTTCGCGAACTACACCGGCCCCGCCATTCTAAACAATTGGAACACCTACCCGTATGAGTCCGACAACGCCGAAGTGATCGCGATTCTCATGGATCTGCAAAACTATCAGAACGGCAGCGCCACCGTGAACGCGGGTCACGTCATGAATCCACAGCAGACCAAGTTCCTCGACGCGAAAATGTCGGGCACCACGATACTTCCGGGCGTTGGCCCCGACCTCGTTTACCGCGACCCTTGGGCCAACCCGTATATTATCTCGATGGATTTGAATTACGACGGGAAATGCCGGGATGCGATCTATCGGCAGCAGGCTGTTTCTCAACAAGCCGGTCCTTCCGGCTTCAATGGGTTGTTTGACTCGACGGATCCGAGCGGTAATACAGGTCCCTACGAGTTCAACGGCGGGGTGATGGTCTGGTCCTGGGGACCGGATGGCAAGTTTAGCAATACAAATCAGGCAATCTCCTCTGTGAATCGAGACAACGTGCTGAGCTGGAAGTAGTGCCCATGAGACTGCAACGCCCCAAAGCGGCCTTTACGATCATCGAATTGCTGGCGGTGATCGCGATCATGGCGTTGATCGCCGCTCTCGCGGCTCCCACGCTGCGGAATTTCCGCAAGGGCGATTCCATCGCCACCGCCACGCGCCAGATGCTCGATGCCGTGGGCCGCGCCCGGCAGTTGGCCATCGGCCAGCACACAACCGTTTATATGGTTTTCGTTCCCACCAACTTCTGGCAACTCGACCCCACCTTTATCTCCGATGTGCAGAATGTCTTGGGCAATCAGGGTCTGAACTCCGTCACCAACCTCATCGACAAGCAACTCACCGGCTACACCTTCCTGAGTTTGCACAGCATCGCCGATCAACCGGGCACGAGCACGCCCCAATACCTCGATTCCTGGCAGACCCTGCCTGACAGCTCGTTTATCCCGACGTGGAAGTTTTCCACCGACCCCCTCTACACCAACTACATCGTGAACCCGATGAACGGCCAGGTGTTCCAGGTCGGCGGCTTCAGGGTCGAGCCGTTCCCGTTTCCCACCGAAAACTCCATTAATTTAAACCTGCCCTACATCGCCTTCGATTACCTGGGCCGGTTGGTGTCGGAAACGGATGCCTCCGGCAACTACCATGATGCCTACATTCCGCTGGCGCAGGGGGGTGTCCTGCTTGCACGCGACCCTACCAATGGAACTCCCTTCATGAGCACGGTCCCGACCCTGGCCATCGAATCGCCGCCCGGCAACAGCACCAACAGTTTCAACCTGATCCACATCGACTGGCTCACCGGTCGCGCCCGGCTCGAACATCAGGTGATTCGATGATGACGTTACCCCTGAACCGGCCCCCCCGTAGCCGCCGTTGTGAAACGGCGGAGATCGTTGCGGGACCGGTCCGCCAATTCACATTGGCGGCTACAAGCATGAGCCGAGCCTCCGTAGCCGCCGTTGTGAAACGGCGGAGATCGTTGCGGGACCGGTCCGCCAATTCACATTGGCGGCTACAGGACGCTGTCGCTCAAGATCCGGTGGCCAGGCCGTCCCGGCCGGCCTCCCGACAATCCGGCTTCACGATGATCGAAATCGCGCTGTGCCTCGCGATTATCGGATTTGCGCTTGTGGCGATCATCGGGGTCCTGCCCACCGGCCTGAATGTCCAGAAGGACAATCGCGAGGAAACCATCATCAACCAGGACGCCGCGGTCTGGATGGACGCCATCCGCCACGGCGCCCAGGGCT
>JBEKFT010000041.1:0-7900 GCA_050013175.1 Verrucomicrobiota bacterium | reverse complement strand
CTGGGCGGGCGCACCTTGTTTCACGGATTCAATTTCACGTTTGAGAACGGCCGGCGCATCGGGGTCGTCGGAAGAAATGGCCTCGGCAAAACTACCTTGCTCAAAATCATCATCGGTGAACTCAACCCCACGGAAGGCGCCGTCAAGGCCGGCCAGCTCACAACATTCAACTACGTGGACCAGGGCCGGCTGCAATTGCGCGAGGAACGCACGGCGTTGGAGGAGGTCGGCGACGGCACCGAGTTCGTCATTTTTGGCGACGGCAAGCTGTCGCTGCGCGCCTACCTCAAGCGGTTTTTGTTCGCCGACGACCGCATCATGACGCAGGTGAAATACCTGAGCGGCGGCGAGCGCAGCCGGCTGTTGCTCGCCCGCATCCTGAAAAACGGCGGCAATTTCCTCATCCTCGACGAGCCGACGAACGATCTCGACCTGCCGACCTTGCGCGTGCTCGAGGAAGCCCTGATCGCTTTCCCCGGCGTGGTGCTGGTCGTGAGTCACGACCGCTATTTCCTGAACCGCGTCTGCACCGACGTGCTGGCGTTCGAGGGCGATGGCAAAATCCACCACAGCGTCGGCGATTACGACTATTACCTGGAAAAGAAGCAGCGCCTGACCGTACCGGTCCCGCCACGGCGGGATCAGAGCGCCGCCATCATCCCCACGAACAAATCAGCAGCGCACTCCCGCGTCGCCGCCACGAAGGCAACGAAACTGGCGAAACCTCGCAAACTTTCGTTCAAGGAAACACGCGAACTGGAAGGCATGGAGGCGCAAATCCACGGCCTGGATGCGGAAATCGTCCGTATTGAAGCTCTGTTCGCTTCGCCGGATTTTCACCGCACACACGCCACACAGACCAGCCGGCTCACCGCTGATCTCGCCGCCGCGAAGGACAATCTCGCGAAGCTCTATGCGCGATGGGAGGAGTTGGAGGCGATCAAGGCTGCGGCAGAACACTTATGAGTGCATGAAGCTTGCCGACTGGCTTCCTCGACAACAAACGGCAAAGCGGATAGCTTTTGCGCCAATTCATGAACTACATCAGCCAAATCATCAACTATGTCCGTAAGGCGCAGGAAATCGCGGCTCAACATGGGTTCAAAAATTTGCTCCAGCCGGGACTGGTCAAAGAACTGGTGGTTGCCGACATCCTCGGCCATGAAGTTCATCGAACCAAACATGAACCAGATGCTTTTGATCCCGCCAACCCTAGTCGGAAGTTCGAATACCTTTCTTGCTTTGATGGTGGAACCTTCCAACTCGACCGGATGTTCAAATCACCAGCCGACAAGCGAGCGAAATCATTGGAGCGTATCACCCGCAACACTGCAATTTACTGCGCCGTGTTCGACGAGGAAAGTCCGCTTGATGTCATCGTCATCTACGAAGTTCCAGTGGATGTGATGTTGCGTGAGGCCGAGCGGCAATTGGATGCCAGCCGCAATGACATCTCCCACATTGGTTTCACCATCAAGTGGGCACAGCAGTGCGGCAAAGTCGTTTACAGCAAACCGACCTGAACCGACGCTTCCTTCTGGCCCTTACGAACTTCTGGAAACTCCAGCAGTTCGACCGGAGCTTCGCATGTGTTGCGTGCGCTCACCAGTCGCTCTTCGGCGATGTGGCAGTAATCCGCGTTGATTTCACACGCCACGAAACGTCGTTTGAGTCGCTGGCAAACTACCGGCACCGTGCCCGAACCGCAGAACGGATCAAACACCAAATCGCCCGGATTTGAACTGGCCTTGATGAGCCGTTCCATGAGTTTTTCCGGCTTCTGGATCGTGTTCAACAATTCGCGGCTGACCAGTTCTTTTGATTTGTAAGTAAGCTGCTTTATATCGCCCCAAACGTCGCCGGGATTCTTGCCGTCGGGATTGAACGCAGTCTTGCCGAATTTACCGTTGCGCACAGATGGAACTTTCTCGCAGCGCAGGCGATGCTCCAATTCCACCAACTGCGCTACGCGGATGTCGTCGAGATTGAACGTCTTCGCCTTACCCTTGGCAAAGTAACAGATCACGTCGTAATTGTTCGTGTAGGAAATGCGCCCTTGCGCCAGCCGGCTCGGCTGATACCACACGATTCTGGAATGTAATGTCAGGAACGGCCGATAATCAATAAAATCAACACAATCCGGCTTGCCAAATAAATAAGCCACGCCGCCGGGTTTGAGCAGCCGGGAGAAGGATTTCAACAATTCGAGGTTGAAACGCTGAATGCCCGCCACGTTGTCCCACTCATGTGTTGTTACTGCATAAGGCCCGTCGCAAACGATGAGGTCCAACGATTCACCGGGAAGTTCGTGCATGAACGACCGCGCATCGCGTTGAACAATTCTCCCTATGGCTGAAGCTAGGTTGCACATGACGCTTTTGTAGCAAACCCACCAATGAAAGGAAAGAGTCATCTGGTTGTCATTTCGTCTGGCTGAATTTACGCATCTGTCTTTTCAACACTCCTCCTCCTGCGTAGAGTGGGTGGCCTGTGCCGGCCACTTTATATGATCTGATTCCGCGGGACGAGAAGCCCGGCAATGATGTCTTGCTGGGGCGCTTTCTGGAATACGTGGACGGACGGCGGCTGCAGCTTTATCCCGCCCAGGAATCGGCCATTCTCGAGTTGTTCGAGGAGAAGAACGTCGTCCTGAACACGCCCACCGGGTCGGGCAAATCGCTCGTGGCCATGGCGCTGCATTTCCAGGCCCTCGCCCAGGGCCGGCGCTCCATTTACACCTGCCCGGTCAAGGCACTCGTGAATGAGAAATTCATGGCCCTCTGCCGCGAGTTCAGTCCCGACAACGTCGGCCTCAGCACCGGCGATGCGTCGGTCAATCGTGACGCGCCGATTCTCTGCTGCACCGCGGAAATCCTCGCCAACATCGCGCTGCGCGAAGGCGCGCACGCCGGCCTGCAGGAAGTCGTCATGGACGAATTCCATTATTACGCCGATCGGGAGCGCGGCGTGGCGTGGCAGGTGCCCTTGCTGACACTGCCACAGGCCCGCTTTCTCCTGATGTCCGCGACGCTGGGCGACACCGCGTTTTTCGAGGAGGAACTCACGCGGCTCAACCGGCGGCCGACGGTTGCCATCTCATCGACGAACCGGCCGGTCCCGCTGGAGTATGCGTACTCGGAGCTGGCGCTGGCCAAAACGGTGGAAAGCCTCGCCGCCGAGGGCAAGGCGCCGGTCTATGTGGTCCATTTCACGCAACTGGAGGCCGCGCAGAGCGCGCAGGATTTCACAAGCATCAACGTTTGCACCCGCGAGGAGAAAGCCGCGCTGGCCGGCGCGCTCGAAGGATTCAAGTTCAGCAGCCCGTACGGTCCCGACATCAAGAAGTGGCTGCGGCACGGCATCGGCCTGCATCATGCCGGTTTGCTGCCGAAGTATCGCGTGCTGATCGAGCAGCTCGCGCAGAAGGGCCTGCTGAAAATCATCTGCGGCACCGACACGCTGGGCGTCGGCATCAACGTGCCGATTCGCACGGTGCTGTTCACGCGGCTGTGCAAATACGACGGACAAAAGACCGGCATCCTGAGCGCGCGCGACTTTCACCAGATTGCCGGCCGGGCCGGGCGCAAGGGCTTCGATGACCGCGGCTGGGTGGTGGCGCAGGCGCCGGAGCATGTGATCGAAAACCTGAAGCTCGCCGAAAAATCCGCGCGGGACGGGAAGAAAACCGTGAAGCGCCAGCCGCCGGAAAAGAACTTTGTCAACTGGGACAAGAACACCTTCACGCGCCTGATCGCCGCGCCGCCGGAGCGCCTTGCCTCGCGTTTCCAGGTGACGCACGGGATGTTGCTCAATGTGCTGAGCCGCAAGGGGGACGGGTGCCGGGCGATGCAAAACCTCATCGCCCGTTGTCATGAAACGCCGCGGCAGAAGCAGGCGCACATCAAACGCGCCTGGCAATTGTTCCGCTCCTTGCTGGACCGGAAAATTGTGGAAATCATTCCGCAATCCGAAAGGGGAGCGCAGGCGCCTCGCCTGCCGGTTGACGCGCCCTCGCGTCAACCATCTGACAATGAGACTTCTGGTGTGAGCGGCAAGTCCGACGCCAAAGAGCTGACGGCGGGGGCGCCGTCAGCAACACGCGAGGCGCGTGCGCTCCCCAAGTTACGCGTGAACGTCGAGTTGCAGGAGGATTTCTCGATGGACCAGGCGCTGTCCTTGTATTTGCTCGACACGATTCCGCTGGTGGATCCCCAACAGCCGGATTACGCGCTCGTCCTGCTGACCCTCGTGGAATCCATTCTCGAAGATCCCGACATCATTCTGCGCAAACAACTCGACCGGGTGAAGGACCGGAAGATGGCTGAGATGAAGATGGAAGGACTCGACTATGACGAGCGGATGGAAGAGCTGGAAAAGCTCGAATATCCCAAGCCGAACCGCGAGTTCGTTTACTCAACCTTCAACGCCTTCGCGGACCGTCATCCCTGGGTGGGCCAGGAAAACATCCGCCCGAAATCCATCGCGCGGGAGATGTTTGAATCGTTTCGATCGTTTTCCGATTACATCCGGGACTACGAGTTGCAGCGTGCCGAAGGGGTTCTGCTCCGGCATTTGAACCGGGTTTTCAAAGTCCTCGCCCAGAATGTTCCCGACGCCGTCAAGAATGACCCGATCCGCGAGATGGAACTTTATCTGGGCTCGATGATCCGGCAGGTGGATTCGAGCCTTCTCGATGAATGGGAGAAAATGCGCAACCCGAATTTCCAGCGCGCCGAAATGAAAGAGGTGCGCCCGCCCGGCGCGGAGGAAGCCGCCCAGGACATCACGCGCGACACCAAAGCCTTCACGGCGGCGATTCGGAACCGCATTTTTGTCTTTCTGCGAGGGTTGGTGGTTGCCGATTACGAAGCGGCGCTTTCCAACCTTTCCGCCGGCGCCGGCAGGGCCGATCCCGCGTTGCCGGACCCGGACGCGCAGCAGTCCGTCCCTGCCGATGCTGATGGCCGGCCGTGGACCGCCGACCGTTTGCGCGCGGCGGTGGAAGCCTATGAACTCGAACACGAGCGTATTTGCCTCGACCCGAACGCGCGGAACGCGCGGCACACTTACGTTGTTCCTTCAGATGACAAGCAGGGCTGGCGCGTTCAGCAGATGCTCGTTGACCCGGAGGAGGACAACGACTGGGTGGCGGAATTCGAAGTGGATTTGGGCCGATCCAGCGCTCTGGGCGAGCCGGTCCTCCAGCTTCGGCGAATCGGCAGTTTGATTTGAGTGAAAGCGAATTCAGTTGGCGGGAGGAACGGATGCCGGCGGCTCCTGGTCTTTCGTTTTCGTTACCGGCTGGTTGATCCGATATTCCTTCAACCTGGCGTAGATGGATTGGGCAAGGCCGGACTTCGCAAAACCAATCGCTTTTGCGCCTTTGATCCCGAAATGCCTTTCCAGGTCCGACGGCGCATAATGCTGCACCACCGGGTAATGCTTGAAGTCCGCTAGTATTTCCGCGCGGACGCTTTCCGCGATGTCCTCGGTGACCAGGACGAAATGCAATTTGCTCTTGCTTCCGCGCAGCTTGTCGCGGCCAACCAGCAGAATCCGCGCTCGCAAGACGAACGGAAACATGCGCTCCACCGGTCCTTCTGAACTCTTTCTCGTCATTGGCGATGTGATAGGGGCATGGACGGAGATGTCAAGCGGCTTGTGGTGCCGGCTTCTTCCACCAAATAAACTTGGCCGTCGGTGCCGCCTTCTTCACTATCCGAGTCGTGTCGTCCGCCATGACTGCCGAAAATCGAAGGATTCGCTGGGGCGTCCTCGGGTACGCGCGCATTGCGCAAAAGAGCCTGATCCCCGCCATGCAACGCTCGTCGAACTCGGAATTCCACGCGATCGCCTCCCGGGATGAGTCCAAACTCGCGGACTGCAGCGCGCGCTTCAAGGTGGCGAAGACGTTCCGCAGCTATGATGAACTCCTCCGCGATCCCGAAGTGGACGCGGTCTATGTCCCACTGCCAAACTCATTGCATTGCGAGTGGACCTTGAGGGCGGTTGAACATGGGAAACATGTTCTCTGCGAGAAGCCCCTTGCTGTTAATGCGAAGGAGTGTCGTAGCATGATCGCCGCCGGCGCGGCGCACAAAGTCAAGTTGATGGAGGCGTTCATGTATCGCTATACCGACCGCACCCGCCGGGTGCTCGACGTGATTCGCAGCGGTGTGCTCGGTGATATCAAATACGTCCACTCGACCTTTCGGTTCCTGCTCACCAACCCCGCTTCCATCAAGCTCAAGGCCGAACTCGGCGGGGGCGCGCTCTACGATGTGGGTTGCTACCCCGTCAATTTCGTCGGCATGGTGGCAGATCAAGCTGCCGGGTCATCCGATGCCGCTGTGCTTCCGGAATCCGTTTCCGTGGAATGCGTTCGGGAAAAGGGCGTCGATACGCTGTTCTCCGCGCTCATGAAATATCCGTCGGGGTTGATCGCCTCAGTGAACTGCGGGTTCAATGCCCACAAGCGGGTTTTCTCGGAAATCACAGGAACCCAGGGCGTATTGGAAATTCCCGACACTTTCCTCGACGACGCGGGCTTTCTCACTTTGACCGTCGGCGAAGAGTGCCACAGGGTTCCGGTCCAACAGAGCGACCGTTATCGTCTTGAGGTCGAAGACTTCGCTGACGCGATTCTGCGCGGGCGCACGCCGCATTTCAGTCTCACTGAAAGCCAGCGGAATGCGGAGGTCATGGATCGGCTCCTTTCGGCCTCCAAATGAATAATGCCGCATGAAGACCCCTGAAGCGTGGTGCCGGCGCGAGAATGCCGGCTGCTGAACGCGGCTGTTCCATTCGCAGACATTCGCGACATTCGTGGATAAAATCGCCTTTTTGTGATCCGCGAATTTCGCTGATCAACGCGAATGGAAAGGCGAGAAAAAGGGATCGTCTCCTTCAACCCGGGGCGCTGCCAGGATCTTCGGCTTCATCCCCTGCCCCGTTCGCCGGCTCAGCGATTAACGGCCTGCATGGCTGGTCCCGGGTAGCGCATGCCGGCCGCCGCTCCGGGTGGCGCCGCGGCCGAGATCTCCTCCAGATCCGCCGGCGTCAGTTCGATGTTCGACGACGCCGCGTTTTCTTCGAGATAGTTCCGCCGTTTGGTGCCTGGAATGGGAACGATGTCGTTGCCTTGCGCGAGCACCCAGGCCAAAGCCAGTTGCGCCGGCGTGCATTTCTTCCGCTTCGCCAGTGCCTCGATCCGCCCGGTCAGTTCCAAGTTGCTTTCGAAGTTGTCGCCCTGAAATCGCGGCGAGTTCCGGCGCCAATCGCCCGGCGGCAGATCCCCGGGTTTCTTGAATTTCGCGGTGAGGAAGCCGCGACCCAGCGGGCTGTACGCCACAAAGCCGATCCCCAGTTCCCGGCAGACGGGCAGGATTTCCGCCTCCACGTCTCGCGTCCACAGGGAATATTCCGTCTGCAACACGCCGATCGGATGCACTTTCATCGCGCGGCGGATCGTCGCGGGGGCCGCTTCGGACAACCCGAGATGATGCACCTTGCCGGCGCGCACCAGTTCGCTCATCACCCCGACGGTCTCCTCGATGGGCACCTGCGGATCGACCCGATGCTGGTAATACAGATCAATTTCATCCACGCCCAATCGCTGCAGACTGGCGTCGCAGCACGCGCGGACGTATTCGGGCCGGCCGTTCACGCCGAGGAAATTGCCGCCCGCGTCGCGCACATTTCCAAATTTCGTGGCCAGGATCACCTCTCGGCGGCGGCCTTGGATCGCGCGCCCGACCAGCCGCTCGTTTTCGCCGCAGCCGTACATGTCCGCCGTGTCGAGCAAGGTCACCCCGAGATCCAGCGCGCGGTGGATCGTGGCGATGGATTCCTCGTCATCGCGCGTGCCGTAGAATTCCGACATCCCCATGCACCCGAGTCC
>JBEKFT010000040.1:0-7933 GCA_050013175.1 Verrucomicrobiota bacterium | reverse complement strand
CAACACCGACGGCAGTGATTCGGCCATGTTCGACAACTGCCTCGAGCTGCTGGTGATGGCGGGACGCGAACTGCCGCACGCGATGATGATGATGATTCCCGAGCCGTGGGAGAATCACGAGAGCATGAGCCCGGAGAAGCGCGCCTTTTACGAATACCACTCCTGCCTGATGGAACCCTGGGATGGCCCGGCGTCCATCGCCTTTACAGACTGCACCAGGATCGGCGCCGTGCTGGACCGCAACGGACTTCGTCCCTCGCGCTATTACGTCACCAAGGACGACATGGTCATCATGGCGTCGGAAGCCGGCGTGCTGCCGATAGAGCCGGAGCGCGTGGCCCACAAGGGCCGGCTGCAGCCGGGCCGCATGTTTCTGGTGGACACGGAGCAGGGCCGGATCGTGGCCGATGAAGAGCTGAAGAACCGGTTTGCGTCCGAGCACCCGTACCAGCAGTGGCTGGACGAGTATCACGTGCTGCTGGAAAACCTTCCCGACCCGGGGTTCCGCAGCGAGCCGGGCCACCAGACCGTGATGCAGCGTCAGCAGGCCTTCGGTTACACCTTCGAGGATCTCCGATTCATCGTGGGCCCGATGGCCAATGACGGCGTGCAACCGCTCGGTTCGATGGGCACGGACACCCCGCTGGCGGTGCTGTCGGAAAAGCCGCAGTTGCTCTACAATTATTTCAAACAGCTTTTCGCGCAGGTCACGAACCCGCCCATCGACCCGATCCGCGAGGAGATCATCACGTCCACGGAGACGATGGTGGGTTCGCGGGGCGGTTTGCTGAAACCCGCGCCCCAAAGCTGCGCGCTGATCAAGCTGAAGCATCCCCTCCTCACCAACGAGGAACTGGAAAAGCTCCGCCACGTGGATCACCGGGGTTTCCAGGCGTCCACCCTGCCCATCGTGTTCAAGGCCGCGGACGGCGCCAGGGGGTTGGAACGCGCGCTCGACAAGCTTTTCGACGAGACCGATCGCGCCATCGCCCGGGGCGCGAACATCCTTGTGCTCTCCGACCGGGGACTGAGCCGCGAAAACGCGCCGATCCCCGCGCTGCTCGCAGTTTCGGGCCTGCACCATCATTTGATCCGCGCGGGCACCCGCTCGCGCGTCGGCCTGGTGCTGGAATCCGGCGAACCGCGCGAGGTCCATCATTTCGCCCTGCTCATCGGATACGGTTGCAGCGCCATCAATCCGTATGTGGCCTTCGAGACGCTCGACGACATGATCCGGGAAGGGTTGCTGACCAACCTGGACCACAAGACTGCGGTCAAAAAGTACATCAAAGCCGCCGTGAAAGGCGTGGTGAAAACGATGGCCAAAATGGGCATCTCGACGATCCAAAGCTATCGCGGCGCCCAGATCTTCGAGGCGGTCGGCCTCAATAGCGCCCTCGTGGACAAATACTTCACCTGGACGCCGTCGCGCATCGAGGGGGTCGGCCTCGAAGTGCTCGCGGAGGAAGTGTTGAAGCGGCATGCGCATGCCTTCCCGGAGCGTCAGGTGAACGGCGCGACCCTCGATCCGGGCGGCCAGTACCAGTGGCGCAGTGATGGTGAATTTCACCTGTTCAATCCGCAATCGATTCACAAGCTGCAGATCTCCTGCCGGCTCGGAAGCTACAAGGTGTTTCATGAATATGCCGACTTGATCAACCGCCAGGCCAAAAACCTTTGCACCCTGCGCGGTTTGTTCGATTTCCAATGGGCGGAGAGCCCGATTCCCATCGAGGAAGTGGAATCGGTGGAGACCATCGTAAAACGGTTCAAGACCGGCGCGATGAGCTACGGCTCGATCAGCAAGGAAGCGCACGAAGCGCTCGCCATCGCCATGAACCGGCTGGGGGGCAAGAGCAACACCGGCGAAGGCGGCGAGGATCCGGATCGCTACGTGCCGCTGCCCAACGGCGATTCGAAGAACAGCGCCATCAAACAGGTCGCCTCGGGACGCTTCGGAGTCACGAGCCATTACCTCGTCAACGCGCGCGAGCTTCAGATCAAAATGGCGCAGGGCGCAAAGCCGGGCGAAGGCGGCGAGCTGCCGGGACGCAAGGTATATCCGCCGATCGCCAAGACCCGGGGCACGACGGCGGGCGTGGGATTGATTTCACCGCCCCCGCATCACGACATTTACTCGATCGAAGACCTGGCGGAGTTGATCCACGATTTAAAGAATTCGAACCGGGACGCGCGGATCAGCGTGAAGCTGGTGGCCGAAGTCGGAGTCGGCACGATCGCGGCCGGCGTCGCCAAGGCGCACGCCGACGTGGTGCTGATCAGCGGCCATGACGGCGGCACGGGCGCGTCCCCGCTGTCGTCCATCAAGCACGCGGGCGCCCCGTGGGAACTCGGTCTGGCGGAGACCCACCAGACCCTCGTGATGAACAACCTGCGCAGCCGGATCTATGTCGAGACGGACGGTCAGCTCAAGACCGGCCGGGACGTCGCCGTCGCGGCGCTGCTGGGCGCCGAGGAATTCGGGTTTGCCACCGCGCCGCTGGTGGTGCTGGGCTGCATCATGATGCGGGTCTGCCATCTGAACACGTGCCCGGTGGGCGTGGCCACGCAAGATCCCCGGCTGCGCGAGCGGTTCGCGGGCAACCCCGACCACGTGGTCAATTTCATGCGCTTTATCGCCCAGGAACTCCGCGAGATCATGGCCCGACTCGGTTTCCGCACGGTCAACGAGATGATCGGCCGGACGGACAAGCTGGTGCCGTGGAAGGCCATCGAGCATTGGAAGGCCAAGGGACTGGACCTCACGCCGATATTGCATCGGCCGGAAGCCGGGCCGGAAGTCGGCCGCTACCGCCAGATCGACCAGGACCATGGCCTCGACAAATCGCTCGATGTGACCCGGTTGCTGGACATTTGCGAGCCGGCCATCGAACGCGGCGAACGGGTCCACGCCGATCTGCCGATCCGGAATGTCAACCGCGTCGTCGGCACCATCGTCGGCAGCGAGATCACGAAGAAGTGGGGGCCGAACGGCCTGCCGGAAGACACCGTTCATATCAAGTTCAACGGCAGCGCGGGCCAAAGCTTCGGCGCGTTCATACCCAAAGGGATGAGGCTCGAACTGGAAGGCGACGCCAACGATTACTTCGGCAAGGGCCTGAGCGGCGGGCGGATCATTGTTTATCCGCCGAAGGGGTCCACCTTCGTTGCCGAGGAGAACATCATCATCGGCAACGTGGCGCTGTACGGCGCCACAGCCGGAGAGATTTTCGTGCGCGGCGTGGCCGGCGAACGCTTTGCGGTGCGCAATAGCGGCGTCAATGCCGTCGTCGAGGCCGTGGGCGATCATGGCTGTGAATACATGACCGGCGGGCGCGTGATCGTGCTCGGCAAAACCGGACGCAACTTCGCGGCCGGCATGTCCGGAGGCATTGCCTATGTCCTGGACGAAGCCGGGGATTTCAACCGCCGCGTGAACCTGCAGTTGGTCGGGCTGGAAAAGCTCGCCGACACGGATGAAATCGAGGAGGTCTGGAAGATGATCCAGCGGCATCAGACCTGCACGAAGAGCGAGCGGGCCGCGAAGGTGCTGGCGAACTGGGACGGCATGGTCCCGAAATTTGTCAAAGTCATCCCGCACGATTACAAGCGCGTGCAGCAGGCGCTGAAGAGGGTGAAAGAGCAAGGGCTGAGCGGCGAAGAAGCCGTCATGGCCGCGTTTGAAGAAAACGTGCGCGACGTGGCGCGCGTCGGCGGAGGATGACCTGCGCCTGGAAGAATTGAACCATGGGCAAACCCACTGGATTTATTGAATATCTGCGGGAGCTGCCGGCGGACCGGACCCCGGACGAACGCATCCGGGATTGGAGCGAGTTTCACCATCACATGGAGGAACCCAGGCTCCGCCAGCAGGGCGCGCGTTGCATGGATTGCGGCATCCCCTTCTGCCACACCGGCACACTGATCAGTGGCATGGCCGCCGGCTGCCCCATCCACAATCTGATTCCCGAATGGAACGATCTGGTGTATCGCGGCCTTTGGAAGGAGGCGCTCGCGCGGCTTCACAAGACCAATAATTTCCCCGATTTCACCGGCCGGGTTTGCCCCGCTCCCTGCGAAGGCTCGTGTGTGCTCGGCATCAATAATCCGCCGGTCACCATCAAGAACATCGAGTATTCCATCGCCGAAAAGGGCTGGAGCGAGGGATGGATCGTTCCCGATCCGCCGAAATTCCGCACCGGCAAAAAGGTCGCCGTCATCGGGTCCGGTCCCGCCGGCCTGTGCGCCGCCGCCCAGTTGAACCATGCGGGCCACACGATCACGGTTTTTGAGCGCGCGGACCGGCCGGGCGGTTTGCTCATGTACGGGATCCCGAACATGAAGCTCGACAAGGAGCAGGTCGTGCTCCGCCGAATCCGGCAGATGGAAGCCGAGGGAATCCGGTTCCTGTGCAACACCGAGGTGGAAAAGAATTTTCCGGCGGAGAAACTCCTGAAGGAATTCGACGCCGTGGTGCTGTGCACCGGAGCGACGAAACCGCGCGATTTGCCCATCGAAGGCCGCGCACTCAAGGGCGTTCATTTTGCGATGGAATTCCTGGCAGCCAACACCACCAGCCTCCTGGACCGGCACCGGAACGGGAATTTCATTTCCGCGGAAGGCAAGGACGTGGTGGTGATCGGGGGCGGTGACACCGGCACGGACTGCGTGGGCACCTCCATGCGCCAGGGCTGCCGGAGCCTGGTGCAGATGGAGATTCTGCCCAAGCCGCCCCTGGAGCGCGCCGAGGACAATCCCTGGCCCGAATGGCCGAAGGTGTACCGGCTCGATTACGGCCAGGAGGAGGCGGCTGCGAAATTCGGCGACGATCCGCGCACGTATCTGACCACGGCCAGGAAGTTCGTTGGCGACGACCCTGGCCAGGTGAAGGAGGTCCTGACCGTGCGCATCCAATGGGAGAAGAACGACAAAGGCCAGTTCGTTCCCAGGGAGGTTCCGGGCACGGAAAAGACCGTGCCGGCGCAACTCGTCCTGCTCGCCATGGGTTTTCTCGGCCCCGAACAACCCTTGCTGGAGGCGCTGCGCGTCGAGCGCGATGCGCGGACAAACGTCAAGGCTGAGTTCGAGAAATATCAGACGAACATCCAGGGGGTGTTTGCGGCGGGAGACTGCCGCCGGGGCCAGAGCCTCGTCGTGTGGGCATTCAACGAAGGCCGCGGCGCCGCCCGCGAGTGCGATCGCTACCTGATGGGCCACACGGATCTGCCCTGATCGAGCGGTGTAAATCAAAGTCCTGACCGGCGTGGCAGCGTCCTGGAGTGCGGCAGCCCTATGCCGTTTTTTTCAAATCTCACTTCACGTGAGAAAGCGGTTGCCGAACGCGCACGCGGGATCCAAGTCGCGGAGCGACCCCGTGACGGTAACCGTGGGTTTCAACCCACGGTGTATCGCGAGGGTTGCGTCGCGTCGCGGAGCGACGCTCGAACCCCGTTGACTCCTTGCCGTCCAAATTGTCTTATGCCAATCAGGGAGGCGGCGCTTTCAGTTCAGCGCGCACAAAACTGACATCCCAGCCGCGGGAGCCATCTTCTCCGGAAGAGACAAGCGTCAGACGGACCGTGGTGCCCGCAGGGCCGTGAATCAAGTCAACCGCTTGTGCGAGTTTCCCTCCTTGAACCGGCACAGCCGGTCCTTTGTCCTGGGCCACGGCGATGATCCGATCACCGACGTGGATGTCTTTTTGAGCGGCGGCGGGCAAACCCGGAATGATCGCTTGGACGACGATGTTTTGATTGTCTACGCCCAGTGCGACGCCGATGCCGGCGCTTGCGGCTTCCGGCGTTTCGAAGACAAAGTGCTGGAGAACTGTCGTATTTGCGACATCATGCCACTGGTAAATAGTGCTTTGCGTCGGTCCGGAGGCGCCCGGGTTTCCACTCGGCTTGATGGGTATGTTATTTATGACCATTTTCATGTCGCTGTTCGCGGTGGTCTCAATGATCATCCCCAGTTCCGGGTCGAACCAGGCCACACCCGAAATGGTGCCCTCGAAGCTGGAAACGGATGTTCCCGCCGGATTTGAATTTGGATCTGGTTTAGTTCTGACGCTGGATTGAAACTCCAGGCGGGCGCAGTTGCGTTTCCAGTGCTGTTCCCAGTTTCGAAAAGCAACCGTATAATCCATGCTCACCGTGCCGAGGGGCCTCATGGCAATCTCCATCTGAATGGGCCAGGTGTCGCCCGGTTGCACCGGTTTGGGCGGCAGGTAACCGTTCAACCCGCTCATCATCTGCTTGAGATAACCCTCGCCAAACGGGATCCTGGAGAGCGCGGAAGCATCTGCCGACGCGCCGGACGATAACCGTTTCTCCAGTTCATCAACGCCTTCCATTCGCTCAACCTCGTTGCTGGCATTCAGGAAATACCGGATTTTAGATCCGACAACTTTTCCGTATATATCGGTCAGCGAATTCGACCTGAGCACCGATGATTTTTGGGTCGAATCGTAATCCAGCACCGTCTTGCCTCCCAGGGCAATCCGATCCCGGATGCTGAGGAACTCCAGTTCCACTTCATGTCCGCCTTCAGGTGTTGCCTTCAACACCGTCACCCCGAGTTTCTTCTCCACGGTCTTGTATTCCTTCTGGGGATCGGACTGGCCCGGGTTGAGATACTCGCCGTCTCTTTTCGTTTCCACGTCGAACACAACGCGCTGCCCCACCGGCGGCCATTTCCATTTCAACTCCACCGGGCCTGCCGCTGGCATGAAGGTGGAGAACCGATTAAGTTTGGTGCTATTCAGGTCCTGCATCGGCTTCTCTTTGAGAAAGAACAGGGTGGCAAGTCCGGCGACGACCACACATACGGCAACAATGACCGACATGGCTAACCCGCGCCAAAACGAGTTGTGGGTATTGGTGTTTGGATTTTCAGTGGAAGGGTGAGGGTGAGGCGAAATGGGAGTGGACTTCGTCGCCACGATAGTCTCTACCATCGTCTTGACTTCACTGACTTGCTGGTAGCGGAGTTCGGGTTTCTTTTCCAACGCGCGCAACACCACTTCATCCAGCCGCACGTCGATTTGAACCTTGTGCGACGGCGGTTCGATGCGTTTGCCGGGCAGTTCTCCGGTGAGCATCTCGTAAAAAACCACACCCAACGAATAAATGTCGGCGCGACTGTCCACGCGCTGCGGATCGGTCTTTTGTTCGGGTGCGCTGTAACTGGGTGTTCCAACGGCGGTCTGCGTGGTGTTTTCCGGTGCGGAGGCTCCGCCGCCTTTGCCGCCGGCGTCCACCGCCCCCAGCATTTTGGCAATGCCGAAGTCAGCAACTTTCACCCGGCCGGCTTTGTCGAGCAGGAGATTCTCCGGCTTGATGTCGCGATGAACGATGCCCCGGTCGTGGGCAAATTGCAGCGCGTCGCACAGCGGCGGCACAATGGTTAATGCTTCCTCCGGGGTGAGCTTCCGGGTGCGCAGAAGCTGGCGCAAATTCACACCGTCCCCGAATTCCATGAGCAGGTAATAAAACCCGCCCGCTTGCCCGAAGTCGTAAATGGTGACGATATTCGGATGGTTCAATGCCGCGAGCGCCTGTGCCTCACGCGCAAAACGCTCGGCAAACTTCGCGTCACGCACGCGCTCCGGTGCAAGGAGTTTGAGCGCAACGAGGCGGCTCAGGCTTTTTTGCCGGGCCTTATAAACCACCCCCATCCCACCACGTCCGAGACATTCGAGGATTTCAAGCTGTGGAAAATGCGGCGCAATTTGTTCCGGTGGCAGCGGTGGCTGTGCGGCCGGCTCCGAGTCCACTTGCGTTGGCACCATCGCTTCGGCCATCAGACAGCGCGGGCACAGGCCAGCCGTGGCGCTCGAAGGCAACGCCACGCCGCACTTTGGGCAGGAGTTTGAAGATGCCGTTGACTCGCTCATACCGGTGTCCTGACGTGATGGCGTGGTTTGGTTACCAAC
>JBEKFT010000039.1:0-7991 GCA_050013175.1 Verrucomicrobiota bacterium | reverse complement strand
CTCGTTTACATTTCCACCTCCTCGGCCTGGGGCGTCATGGAGGGCGCGATCCGGAACCTGGTTTCCCGAAAAGTCCTCAACTGCCTGTGCGGCGCGTTTTCCGACAAATGGCTCGATGTCTCCAAACGTTGCGGCAAGGACGCCGAGGCGCTCCAGGTGCCGTGGGGCTCGCCCATCCGGGCGGAGGCCATCGATCGCAAACTCGCGACCGGCCAGTTCGACACGCTCACGGTGATCCACAACGAGACGTCCACCGGCGTCATGAGCCCGCTGGCTGAAATCGCCGCGCTCAAGAAGAAGTATCCCGGCGTGATGTTCGTCGTGGACGCGGTCAGCTCGATGACGGCGACGAAGATCGAGTTCGACGCGCTGGGAATCGACGTCTTGCTGGCGGGCACCCAGAAGGCGTTCGCGCTGCCGCCGGGCACGTCCCTGTTTGTCTGTTCACCCGCGGCGCTGGCCAGGGCGGCGACGATCAAGGACCGCGGCTATTATTTCGACTTCGTCGAGTTTCAGAAAAACGCCGAGCAGAGCATGACGCCCAGCACGCCGAGCATCGGCCACGTTCATGCCCTGGCGTCCAAGCTCGAAGACATTTTCGCGGAGGGCCTGGAAACGCGGTTCGCGCGCCATCGGCAGACCAGCCAAATGACGCGGGATTGGGCCGCGCGGCATGGCTTCACACTGTTTCCCGAGCCGGGATTCGAGTCGGTCACGCTCACGTGCGTCAACAATGGCGCCAAGCCCGGAGGGCGCGCCGTGGACGTGCCGAAGCTGCAAAAGCTGGTGAAAGACCAGGGATTTCTCATCGACGGCGGTTACGGGAAAATCAAAGGCACCACCTTCCGCATTTCGAGCATGGGTGACGAGACGCCGGCGACTATGCAGCAGCTTTACTCGGCGTTGGACCAGGCGATCAGCAAACTTTAAATTGACGGCATCCGGCCATTCGGGGATACTCCGCGAGGGTGGGCGGGATGTTTGGAGCGCCCGCTTCCAGATGATCACCTACTACAAAGGAATCCCCCCATGACCAATCGCAATCCATTACTCGTCATTGTGTTGACCTTCTGTTCCTGCGGCCTGTATTACATTTACTGGCTCGTGAACACTAAAATTGAAATGAGCCGGTTGGGCGCTGACATACCCACCGCCTGGCTATTGATCATTCCCTTGGTGAATATTTACTGGCTGTGGCGATGGTCGCAAGGGGTCGAGAAGGTGACTAAAAACGCGCTGACTGCGGTCCCGGTGTTTCTGCTTTGCTGGTTCATCGGGATCATCGGCGCGCCCATCATCCAAAGCTATTTCAACAAGGTTTCCCCGACTCCCTAACCTGGCGGACCGAAAAGAATTCACGTTCAACCGCGGCCTTTCCCGGTTCGATAGACCATCAACTTCTCCGCAGCACGAACGGCCGGGACTCAACCGGGATCACGGAAATTCCGGGAGTCGCAGATCGGTTGCTGCTACTTTGTACCCGTGCCGCAATCCGCCGGATACGAAATTGTCAGGCTCGCCAATGGCGCCTGCTGCGTTCGCTCGCTCGCGTTCGACGAAACCTTCCATCCGGGGGTCGGACCGGCGGCCGAAGCAGATGCCTTGTATGTCCGGCAGGTCCGGCTGATCGAGCAGGTTCGACAACACTCCGGGGAGTTCGTGATATGGGACGTCGGCCTCGGCGCGGCGGCCAATGGGCTCGCCGTTTTGCGCGCGACGCGGGAAGTGCCCTGCGCGCTCAGACTGATCAGTTTCGATTCCACTCTCGAACCGCTGGAATTCGCGCTGCAGCACCGGGAATCGCTCGGCTACTTCCACGGTTACGAATCCCCACTCGAACGCCTCCTGCGGGAGCATCGCGTTTCGTTCCAGTGCGGCCCGCAGAACGTCGAATGGGAATTGCGCCTGTCGGACTTTCCAACACTGCTTTCCCAGCCGGGCGCGAACGATCTGGAGAAACCGCATCTGATCCTGTTTGACCCCTGTTCGCCCGCGAAAAACGCCGAGATGTGGACCCAGCCGCTCTTCGACACTCTTTTCCGGCTCCTGGACAGCAACCGCCCGTGCACTGTGGCGAGTTTTTCGCGCAGCACCATGGTTCGTGTTACGCTTCTCCTGGCAGGGTTTTTCGTGGGTGTCGGGCGCGCAACCGGAGACAAGGAAGAGACGACCCTCGCCACAAACACGCGGGGTGCAATCGACAGGCTTCTGGATCGTCACTGGCTCGAAAGAGCCCGCCGTTCCAGCAGCGCTGAGCCGCTGCGGACGCCTGTTTACCGACAGGCTCCGCTTTCGCCGGAAACGTGGGAAAAGCTGCTGAGCCATCCGCAGTTTCAAAGCCCCTAGAACGGAGCACAGGGAAGGTCCAAAGTCCAAGGTCCAAAGTCCAAGGTCCAACGGTTCAACGCTCCCGTGGTATTTTATCTGTGTGCATCCGCGACAACCTCCCGTTAACGTGCCCGGGTGAATCACCGCGAGATCTTCGAGGCGATGCTTGCAGGCGCGGCGCCCATCCTGGCGCTCGCCCCGATGCAGGACGTGACGGACCTGCCGTTTTGGACATTGATGCGGAACTACGGCGGCGCGGACGTTTATTTCACTGAATACTTCCGGGTTTACGCCACATCACACCTCGACAGGAACATCCTGAGGTCCGTCACGGAAAACCTTACGGGACGGCCGGTCGTCGCGCAAATGATAGGCAACGACATCCCCTCGCTGGTGCGCACGGCGCGCGAGCTGCAGCAATACCCGGTCGCCGCCGTGGACCTGAACCTCGGTTGTCCTGCGCCGGTGGTGTACCGCAAATGCGCCGGCGGCGGCCTGCTCCGCGAACCGCGGCGGGTGGACGCCATTCTCGGCGCGTTGCGGGACGCGGTGACGATCCGGTTCACGGTCAAGACCCGGATAGGTTTTGATTCGCCGGCCGTGTTCGACGAGCTGCTTCCGATTTTCGCGAGGCACTCCCTGGACCTGCTGACCGTGCACGGTCGCACCGTCCACGAAATGTACCAGCCCGCGGTACATTACGAATTCATCGCGCGGGCGGTGGCGGAGATGCCCTGCCCGGTGCTGGCCAACGGCAACGTTCATTCGGCCGAAAACGCGGGCGCGATTCTGAAAGCGACCGGCGCGCGCGGACTGATGATCGGACGCGGCGCCATCCGCAATCCCTGGCTGTTTCACCAGATCCGGCAGTATCAACACGGCGAAACTGTCTTCGTCCCGAGCGGCTTCGACGTGCTGGAATACGTCCGGGCACTTTACAAAGCGGTTTGCCCTCCCGGCGTGCGCGAATCCGCCCAGGTGCAGAAGATGAAGAAATACATGAATTACCTCGGAGTCGGGGTGGATCCGGCCGGGCAATTCCTCCACCGGATTCGGCGGGTCACGACCCGGTCGGAGTTTTTCAGCGTCTGCGAGGAATTCCTGGGCCACGACCATCCCATGGTGCTGGAACCGGTGATGGATTGTTGATTTTTGATTTGTGATTTTTGATTTAGGCGGATCCGGCGCTGGAAGCTGACTTGCGGGACGCTACCATTATCGCCACCAGCTCATTGGCTTCCTGAAGGAGGAGTTCTACCTGCTTCGGTTTCATCAACTGGCCCTCGATAATCAATTCCATCCAGAAGGCACTTTCATCCGCTTCCTCCTCCACGGTACCCAGCTTGGCTACGAACTCCGGCTTGGAACGGCCTCGGCAGGCCGCGCGGTAGTTCGCACCCACAGAGGTCCCCGATCGCACGAGTTGGTTGGCAATCGCGCGCCCTTCGACAGTTTTCGGAAGGGCTGCGATCAACCGGATCACCCGCAGCGCGAATTGCTTTGTCCGTTTCTTCAGTTCGATTTCGTTCATAGTTCCCTCCAACCCGTTGCATTTTTGGTTTTTGATTTGCGATTTTTGATCGAACAAGGTGCGCATCACCCCCACCAGCCTGTTGCTCTCAGCAGTGCGTCTGTCCGGTTCGATTTCGTCCATATTTGCCCCAAACAAGAATCAAGAATCGGAAATCAAAGATGTTGCCTTTCGCCACCAATCAAAAATCGCAAATCAAAAATCAAAAATTCATCACCCATACCGATACGGCTTTTCCATCGGGAAGGAATTCGGCAGGTGTCGCACTTCGCGGACCGCGCTGTCTTCCAGCAGCACCTCGACGATGTCGAACCGGATTTTCACGGGTGGGTTTTTCAACAGGCGCAGATAATCCAGGGCGGTTTGCGAAAGCAGCCGGCGTTTGCGCGCGTTCACGGCCGCGGCCGGCCGCACCCACTCCTCGGACGAACGCGTCTTGACCTCGACGAACACAAGACAGTCCTCGTCGCGGAACACCAGGTCGATTTCACCGCGTTTCGATCGGAAGTTGGCGGTCAGAAACTTGAGGCCCCGCCGCCGGAGATATTTCGCGGCGGCGCGTTCCCCGAGTTTGCCATGGCGCAAGTGGAGCGGCGTGTCGGCGCCGTGGATCCACGCTTGAATGCGAGCCCTCAGATTCATCTCCGTTATCCCCGTTGAGTCCGGCCGCCGCCCGATCGGGCCGCCGCAAAATCAACGCTCCCTGAATCGAGCCTCCGTCGCCGCCGTTGTGAAACGGCGGAAATCGTCGTCGCGGGACGAATCCGCCAATTCACATTGGCGGCTGCAAGGTTTCAGGGTCCCCAGGCGCTCCCCTCCCGAATTCAAACCCGCGACCGCGAAGGGCCATTCCCCGCACCGGCGTCCGTCTGGAAGAGTTCGAGCTCGATTTCAACCGGACGGAAAGGCGAAAAGCTGCGGCGATGAATCGGGCACGGGCCGCGTTCCCGGATGGCTGCATAATGCTGCGGAGTGGCGTAGCCCTTGTGCTCGGCGAAACCGTATCCGGGATAAAGCCCGTCCATTTCGATCATCATCCGGTCGCGGGTGACCTTGGCCAGCACGCTGGCCGCAGCGATCGAGTAACTCTTGCAATCCCCCTGCACCAGGGCGGTTTGCGGGTAGGGCAGCCATTTGATTTTCAGCCCATCCACCAGCACGTGCAGCGGCTTGGGCTGGAGTTGATCGAGGGCGGCATTCATGGCCCGCCAGGCCGCCTGACGGATGTTGATCCGGTCGATCATCTCGACGTCCACGGTGGCGATGGCATGGCGGATTTCCGGGTGCGAAGTGATGATCGAAAAAAACTTCCCACGCTGGTCTCCGGTGAGCTGCTTGGAATCATTCAGCCCGCGCAGTCTGGGATCGAGGCCCGCCTCCTTCCAGGCGGAAGGGAACATGACCGCGGCCGCGACCACCGGGCCGGCAAGCGGCCCGCAGCCCGCCTCGTCCACCCCGGCGACGAGGCCCGTGCCTTGCCTCCACAACTCGCATTCGTGCGAGAGCCGGTTCCAAAACGTTGCGCCCATGGTTCGAGTCGCGTTCCACGATGGCGCCTCGCCCCGGTGTTCGCAATCAAAACTTGCGGTTCGTGAGATTTGAAATCTGGAATTCACCAGTGCGCCCTTGCCGCGCCGGGCTGGTTCATGGTTGAATTCCGGCATGAAAACCGAAGCGCTGCACGTCGGCATGAAGGTCCGCCACCCGCAATATGGAATCGGCGTGGTGAAATCGATCTCGGAGAACACGGCGGACGTTCTTTTTAATGACGGAAAACGCGCGGTGGCTCCGGAAGGGGCGGGGTTGGAGCCGGCTGAAGCTCAGGCGGAGTTCCGCGGACTGGGCGTTCCGCTCAAGCAATTCGTCGAGGAAACACTGGATGTGGCGGTTCGCAAAATGGGGCTCGAACGACCGGACTCGATCGTGGAGAAGCTGGGCAGCCGCTGGCACAACGGAAAGATGACCCTGCAGCCGTCCGATCCGGCGTTGCAGGCCAAGGAAGTGCCGCTCGAAGCCTTTTTCCACAAGATCGTCATGATGCGCAACAATCTCCGCGTGCTGGAACAGAAGATCAACTCGCATGACAAACTGTCCGAAGGCGAGAAGATCGACATGCAGCAATACCTGACCCGATGTTACGGTTCGATGACGACCTTCAACGTATTGTTCAAGGAGAAGGAAGACCAGTTTTGAAGCCGGCTCAGGCGGGACACGGGCGGATTCGCCTCTGAGAAAAGGGCACTTTGTTGAAAGATGGGGGCTCCTGGGTTCGTATTATAGAGTGTGACGCCGCGCGTTGACCCGGAGAGGGAAAAAGGGCAACGGGCGATGCGGGTGTCAAGCCACGAGAGTGGTTGGCTGCTGCTCGGGTTTCCCCCTGGCAGCAGCCATTAGAAAACCTCGAAGGGCAGATGGTGCGCGCTGCAGGATTTGAACCTGCGACCCCTTCCGTGTGAAGGAAGTGCTCTTCCGCTGAGCTAAGCGCGCCTGTGAACCGAAAGACCCTTGAGAATCTCTTGTTTTCATAGGTCTTTCCGCGTTTTTCGCGGACAAAGAGAATCACCTTTATCCGGCCTGCTCGCAAGCCGAAAAACACCCGAGGTCAGGACAAAAGTCAGAATGGGAAGTGCTCCGTGCGTGCGGCGACCGATCCGGGTTTTCACCGACCCCGTGGCCTGTCTGGTGCCTCTCCTCATCGACACAGTTCTCCCTCGGGCAGCCGATGGTGAGCTTGCAGACTCTTGTGGCCTTGACCGACATCTTGCATGGCAGGCTCAGCATGGCGGGACATTATTTCCAACCAGGGAATTGGTCAAAGCCAATGACGGATCAGGTTCGGTTCCAGGGCACCATCCTTCGATGTCACACCACAAGACCGTTTGGCAGACGGCCAGGGAGTCGTGGAGAAGCACGCGAATGGGTGTGCGCAGGCAAATTCCAGGCAGCTCCAGTAATTACAGTGTGATCTTTTACGACCCAGGTTACCAACCGATGCCAGTGCGACCGGTACTTCCGCCTGTCAAACTAAACCTGCCGGACCCTCCGTTCCCGCTCGACCGTGAGATCGTGGTCTTCTTGCGCGAACAGCAGGAAGCGGTTCCGATCTGGACTGTGGTGAACGGGGTCGCCGCCGCCCTACATCCGGCGAATCGATTCGAGAGCCGAGAGCTGAAAAAGCGCATCCTGTCCCGGATAACTCGACTTGTCCGCACTCGGCACATTAGGAGGGTAGGCAGGAAGCATCTGGTGCTGCGCTGATTCACCGGCCTCAACTTCGTTTTCCAGCTCGCAAGTTGCGGCAGTACGTTACTTGCTGCCAACCCTCAGCCTCCGGCCAAATTATTGCTAAATCGTTCTTGTGGAACTTGGCACACGTCGCAACCAATCTCTTGTCGAAGATGAACCGCCCTGCAAGAAACCGGAGTCACGACGCTGACGTGGTATGGCGCGTATGTATGTCGTGGACACGAATGAAATGTTGTCAGCGGACGAAATACACGCATCAGTCCCTGTGTTGAAACGGTGCCCGTTCTGTTATAGCAACGCCAAGGTCGCTACCGCCTACGAGCCGACGCGGTATGGAATTCACTGCCCAGGGTGTGCTGCGGGCTTTCTGCCCGTCCTGGAAACGGAAAGAGAAGCCGTGGCGCGCTGGAACCGGCGTGCTGGGACCGTCTCGGCGGCAGGTGGCCGGGCAACACGCGGCCTGACATCGCGCCGTAAAGCAGCCGCCGCTCGTCGAAATCTCAGAAAGGCCCGCGAGCAAAAACAACTCAATGCGCTGAAACGTGAAATTACAGCCCGCCTCGAAGCCCTGCGGTCCAACCGACAGGAGATGGAGCAGTGGGTAACCGCACAGACCGCAGAAAGCCGTCAGCGGCTCAAGAAGCTCCTCGATGAACTCCGCGACCACCCTGCTTGTTCTGACCTCGTGCGCGAGATTGAGGAAACCTGGGGTTCGCGCCTGGGTCTGCGCGCTGAGGCCAACGCGATAAAAGTCGAAATTCTCCCTAGAAGCCCGTCAAAAAAGAGCATGGGTAGCGCAGGCGACTCGCCTGTGCCGTCCGGCGACTCGCCGGACGGAATGACTGCGGCGCGACTGGGGAGCAATAAATACAGGCCTTTTCTGAGT
>JBEKFT010000038.1:0-8088 GCA_050013175.1 Verrucomicrobiota bacterium | reverse complement strand
TGGCAATTCAGCCTGCATGCAGGAGCCGAACCTGAAGAACGGGTGCGGCGGCTTGCGGGATTTTCAGAACCTGCTGTGGATGACTTTTTTCAAATATCAGACGCGCTCCCTGAAGGATCTGCAGCAACTGGAGTTTGTGAGTCCCGCCGAGCGCAAGCAGCTTGAAACCGCGTATGACTTCCTGCTCCGGGTGCGGACGGAGATGCACTACCACGCCAACCGGGCCATGGACGCGCTCAGCAAGAATCTTCAGCCTGCGATCGCGCACGCCCTGGGTTACACCGATCGCTCGCCCAGCCGGCGCATCGAACGCTTCATGCGGGACCTGTACATCCATTCCCGGAACATTTTTCTCATCACCCGAACACTCGAACAACGCATGGCGCTGGTGCCCCGGCCGGAACGGGGATTATCCCTGCGGTCCCTGCTCCGCAGTTCGCGGCGCGCCACCGTTGAGCCGGTGGACGGGTTCAAATTCATCAACGGCGAAATCCATGCTGTTTCGCAGCGCGTGTTTCGCGACCAGCCGCGCCGGCTCATGCGGGTGTTCCTCTACGCGCAGCAGCGCGGGTTGCGGCTGCATCCCGACCTGGCCCAGCTCATCCGCAACCAGTTGTCCCTGGCCGACCGGGAGTTTTTGAACGACGAACACGTGCGCGAAACGTTCCTGAGCATCCTCGACCAGCGCGGAAACGTCGCCCCCATCCTGCGGGCGATGCACGAGGTGGATTTGCTTGGCAAATACATTCCGGAGTTCGGCAAGCTGACCTGCCTCGTGCAGCACGAGTTCTACCATCAGTACACGGCCGACGAACACACGCTGATGTGCCTGCAGCAGCTCGACCGGATCTGGGAGGCGAAAACGCCGCCGTACGACGCCTATGCCCCGCTGTTCCAGAAGCTCGAGCGACCGTTCCTGCTGTATCTGGCGTTGCTGCTGCACGACACCGGCAAGCCCCAGAGCCACGGGAACCATGCGGCGGTGAGCGCGGAGCTGGCCCTTCGCGTGGCCCGGCGATTGCGCCTGGACGGGTCGGCGACGCACACCCTTCGCGTGCTGATCGGAAATCATCTGGCCATGGCCGAGGTTTCGCAGCGGCGCGACCTGGACGATCCGCTGGTGATTCGCACTTTTGCCGCGCGGGTGCAGAGTCCCGAAACGCTTTCTCTGCTGACCCTGCTGACGTTTGCGGACTCGCAGGCGACGAGTGACAAGCTCTGGAATGGATTCAAGGACGCGCTGCTCTGGTCGTTGCACAAGAAAACCATGCCCCTGCTGGCGGGCGGAACGGAATTCATCCGCGCCGAGGAAAAGCAGCGCGAACTGTTGATGGAGGAAGTGGACCGGCTCATGGACGGGTATCTGAGCGCGGAAGAGTTGAGCGCCCATCTCGCCGCGTTGCCGGCCCGCTATTTTCAGATCCACACCGCGCGGGAAATCCAGGATGACCTGCTCCTGACGCACCGGTTCATGCGCCTGCAGGTGTCGGTCGAGGAAAGCCCGCTGGCGCCGGTGGTCAACTGGCACAACGAACCCGACCGCGGCTACAATTCAGTGAAGGTCTGCACCTGGGACCGCGCGGGGTTGTTCAGCAAGATCGCCGGCTCCTTCAGCGCGACGGGCCTGAACATCCTGAGCGCGCAGATCTTCACGCGCGCCGACGGCATCGTCCTGGACACGTTTTTCGTGACGGACGCCAGGACGGGGAACCTGGTTGACCGCGATCTGCGCGAGGAATTCGAGAAGCTGCTGGTCGGGGTCCTCACGGGCGGGGAGGTGGATTTCCAGGCGCTCATCGCGCGCCAGAAAATCTCCCGGCCGCTGTATCAGGCGTACACCGGGGAACGGATCCCCACCCAGATCCGCTTCGACAACGAAGCCTCGGAAGCGCGCACGCTCATCGAAATTGAAACCGAGGACCGGATCGGACTGCTGTATGCGCTATCGCAGGGGCTGAGCGAAGTGGACCTCGACATTTCCGCCGCCAAGATCTGCACGGAGAAGGGTGCAGCCATCGACAGCTTTTATGTCCGCGAGCTCGACGGCGGGAAGATCCTGGCGTCGGACAGGCAAAACGCCATCGAAGGCAGGCTGCGCCACCGGATTCATCTGTTGGAGAGCCCTCCGGCGGTGCCGGCTTGACAGGGGGTGGGGACGGCTCGTCCCCTTGTTCGTTTTTTCTCCCATGGGTTGATTGAGGAGATTCGGGTTCATGGGGGTTGTTTGCCGGCGACGGCCATCGCCACCCCCGGGGAAAATTTGGACTTTGAAGGCAGGGTCCTTGCCCTTACCCTGACTCCATGAAACATTCGGGAAAAGCGAGGACAGCGGCGTTCAAAATGCTGCTCGTCACGCTGGTTCTCGTGGTGCTGGTCCCGGTCGCCGGGTTTCTGGCAACGCTGATCGGGTCCGCGATGGTCGCCTTTTCCATCCTCCTGATTCTTGCCTGGGTCCTTTTCGCGCTCTTCACCCTCTATTTTTTCCGCGACCCTACTCCGCGCGTTCCCGCCGGAGCCAACCTCCTGGTCTCACCCGGCCACGGCAAGGTGGATGTGATCGACACCGTCGCCGAACCGCAGTTCATGGGCGGCGATTGCCGTCGGATTTCGATGTTTCTCTCCGTGCTGGACGTGCACGTGCAGAACGCGCCAGTGGCCGGAACCGTGGCCTACTTCAAACACACGACGGGCCAGTTTCTCAACGCCATGAAGACCGAATCCGCCAGTTGCAACGAGAACGTGCTCATCGGCATCGAAGCCGCCGAGCCGCGCGGAGTCAAAGTCGGGGTGCGCCTCATTGCCGGCGTCCTGGCCCGGCGCATCGTGCCCTGGGTGGCGCCAGGCGACGCCGTCGCCCGCGGCGACCGCATCGGCCTCATTCAATTCGGGTCGCGCCTGGACGTGTATCTGCCGCAAAGCGCGCGGATCGAGATCAAACTCGGGGACAGGGTGGTGGGGGGTGAGACCGTGCTGGCAGTTTTGGAATAGGAGCGAAGGATGGCGGCGCCTCTTTCCAATCCCCGGCCGGCCGATGCCAACGAGCTGAAGCTGAAGATTTATTTCCTGCCCAACCTGCTCACCGCCGGCAACCTGTTCTGCGGCTTTGTCGCCCTCACCAAGATCGTCGAGGCCGACATTCCGGCCGGGGATTTTTCCCAGATCAAACTGGCGCTTTTTTTCATCCTGCTCGCGTGCATTTTTGATTTGTTCGACGGCAGGGTGGCGCGGATGGGGGGTGTGGAAAGCGCGTTTGGACGGGAGTTCGATTCCCTGGCCGACCTGATTTCGTTCGGCGTGGCTCCGGCGTTTCTGGTGCATCGCGTCGTGCTGCGGGATGTCTTTGTGGGGCACCCGGCGTGGGGCTGGTTCATCGCGTCGATCTACCTGCTGTGCGGCGCGTTCCGCCTGGCGCGCTTCAATTGTCTGGCCGCGCATCCCGGCGCCGGCGGGAGCAAGGAGTTTCTCGGGTTCCCGATCCCCTCCGCCGCGGGGCTGGTGGCGTCGCTCACGCTGCTGGTCATCCAGTTGAATGAAAACGAAAAATCCCTGGGCAACTGGAAATATCTCCCCGCGATCGTGCTCGTGCTCCTTTCGGCCATGATGGTGAGCACGGTCCGGTATCCCAGTTTCAAATCACTCGGCTTGCGTTCCACCAGCACCTTTACCAAGGCCATCATCGCGGCCCTGTTCATCGGGTCGATCCTTGTGTTGTGGGAGACGATTCTCTATTACGTTCTGCCCGGGTTTTTCACCGTGTATCTCGTTTACGGCTTTGTTCGCCCGCGCATCTCCCGCCGGATCCGGCATGAGATCGAGGAGGAGGAGGAAGAGAGCGGCGACCCGGGGGCGGCCATGGGGGAGTGACCCGGATGGAACGATTTTCACCCATTTTGCTGGCCGGCCTCACCGGCTTTCTCAGCGGCCTGATCCTTTCCATTCCCGTCGGCCCCGTCAACCTCACGATCCTGAACGAAGGCGCGCGGCGCGGCTTCAAGTGGGCGGTGCTCATCGGCCTTGGGGCGACCGTCATGGAGGTGATCTACTGCTTCATCGCCTTCACCGGGTTCGCGTCGTTTTTCGCCCGGGGTTACATCAAGGCCGCCATGGAATTGTTCAGCTTCGTCTTCATGCTCTTTCTCGGGATCAAGTTTCTCATGACCAAATCGGTGCACGCCCCCGTCCAACTGGGCGCCGCGGCCAGCAAAATCGAGGAGCGGCTGGAAGAGCGGTTGCATCCGCGTTCGGCCTTCATGACGGGACTCGTGCGGGTGATGGGAAATGTGGGCGTGCTCGTGTTCTGGATCATTCTCGCGGCCAACTTCATTTCGCGTGAATGGGTGACGCCGGACTGGCCGGGCAAACTGGCATGTGTGACGGGTGTCGCCATTGGAACCAGCCTCTTCTTCCTGTTACTGAGCTACGGCGCCTCGCGCGGGCAGGGCAAATTCAGCGAAAAGACGCTCCTGCGAATGGAACACTTCTCCGGCATTGGCCTGCTGGCGCTGGCGCTGATCCACGGGGGAACGATCATCTGGCAGATGAAAGAGCACAGCTTGAACCTGCATCTGCATTCCTGACGCCGTGTTCGAGCGATCGATCTGGGGGATTCGAACCCCATATATTGCGGCGGAAAACAAGGGACATTCTAATGGTGACACACCAAGAGACACATCAATTCCAATCAATCTTGGTCACGATCTGGCCCGCGTAGTCACCGCATGGTCAAATCTTCCTCCGCCACTCAAAGCAGCCATTCTCGCCATTGTCGGCTCGGCAACTTCATCCGGAGAGACCGGGCGATAAAGCCTCTTTCGCCACCCTGGATTGAGTGAGAGCCTGCGCGCGGGCAGGCGATGCCTAGCATACCGGCACGGAGGCCGCAGTGCCCACAAATCCGCCTCGACACTTCCACCACGGCGGCTGATCGCTAAGCCGGAACGATTCCGTTGAAAGGGGGGGGGGAACACGCGCCCTCGCGTGTTCCGACCGGCGTCTCGCCGGTCGGAGGAGGGCGTAACGCAATCACTAAGCGGTGACTGGCCGCACAGCTTGAAAGTGGTTGGCGAGACGCCAAACACTGCACGCGAGGACGCGTGCGCTCCCCTGCGACTGCATAGAGACGGCTAAGGCTTCCGACCATCAGCCGTTCCCGTGGTGCCGTTGTCCGGCGTTCGCCCCGTTGCGGCCAGCGTTCCCACTTCCGGTTCCGCCAGATGTCGAAAGGCCCCCTTGGCCAGCGTGCCGAGCCGCAAAGGCCCGATCGCCACGCGGACGAGACGAAGCACGCGGACACCCAACGCTTCGAGGAGGCGGCGAATGTGACGGTTTCGGCCCTCGTCCAGGATGATTTCCAGCCACGAATTCTTCTCGCCATGGCGCAGCACGGCGGCGCGTTTTGCCGAAAGGAATTCGCCGCCGGCGGCAACGCCCCGTTCGAGACGCCGGGCGAGCACTTCGTCCGCCACGCAATCCACCCGGACGTGATAGGTCTTTTCCAGGTGACTCTCCGGATCGGTGATGTGCGCCGCCCACGCGGTGTCATTCGTAAACAGCAGCAGGCCCTCGCTGGCTTTATCGAGCCGGCCGACCGGAAAGACGCGAGGCAAGGCGGCTCGCGCCTCCGGCGCGCCGCCCGGGGACTCTTCTTCGCCGGATTGACGGGCGGAGGCCGGCGCCGGGTTCAGACAGGCGAACACCGTCGCGCGCCCATGCTCGTCGGACGCGGTTGTCACCAGGCCGCGGGGTTTGTTGAGCAGGAGATAGACTTTTGCCTCGGCGCGCACCCCCTGTCCGTCCACCTCGATCCGGTCGCGCCCGGTGGAGACGCGCTTCTCCGGGTCGCGGACGATGCGGCCATTGACGCGGACGCGCCCGGCCTGGATCCAGATCCGCCCCTGGCTTCGGGAGCAGAGTCCCAGTTTCGAGAGGGCGCGCGCCAGGCCGGTGCGGGGTTCTGAGGAATCGGGGCACTTGTTGCGGCGAAAGTGTTGCATGGCGGGGTCGAGTTCCAGCCAAATTTCAACGGCAGATTACCGTGGGTGGCTGCCGGCAGGCGAGTTCAATTCTGCGCTGTCCTGCCAAGGGGGCGCATCTTCATGAACCAGCCCTGTGTCGGGCCCGGAAGAATTCATCGACATTCGGGCGTTTCCGCCGCAGAATAGGTCATGCCATTTCAAAAACTGGGCTTGTCGGCACCCGTGCTTGAAGGTGTGAAAGCGATGGGTTATGTCGATCCCACGCCCATTCAGCTCCGGGCCATCCCGCTGATTCTCGCCGGGCGGGACGTCATCGGCAGCGCGCAGACCGGCACCGGAAAAACCGCCGCCTTTGCGCTCCCCCTCCTCACCCGCCTCGCCCACCACGAGCCGCGGACCCGCTTTCTGGTTCTGGAACCGACGCGCGAGCTGGCCGCGCAGGTGGAAGTCGCGATCCACGACCTGGCGCGCTTCACGGATTTGCAGACCGCGGTGGTTTTTGGCGGCGTGGGTTACGGCAAGCAGATGGATTCCCTCAAGCGCGGGGCGGACATCATCGTGGCCACACCGGGCCGTTTGCTCGACCATCTCCAGCGCAACACCTGCCATCTCGACCAGGTCAGGTATCTCGTTCTGGACGAAGCGGATCGAATGCTCGACATGGGGTTTCTGCCCGATGTGCGCCGCATTCTCGAGCGCTGCCCGCGCGATCGGCAAACGCTCCTGTTCTCCGCCACCATCCCGCCCGAGATTGAGACGCTGATCCAGTGGGCGATGCGCCAGCCCCAGGCGGTCGAAATCGGCGCGCGCCGCACGCCCGCGGAAACGGTCAAGCACGTGATCTATCCCGTGGCCGACGCCCAGAAGGCCGATTTGCTCCTCGCCCTGCTCAACGGAGTCAATTACGACTCCGTCATCGTCTTCTGCCGGACGAAGCACGGGGCCGACCGCATCGCACACCTGCTGAAGCGGAACAATCACGCCGTGGCAGTTCTCCATTCCAACCGCACCCAGCGCGAGCGGGAACAGGCCCTGCTGGGCTTTCGCGAGGGGCGCTACGAGGTGTTGGTGGCGACGGACATTGCGTCGCGCGGCCTGGACATCGCGGATGTCAGCCACGTGGTGAATTACGATGTGCCGCAGCATCCGGAGGATTACATCCACCGCATCGGCCGCACGGGCCGCGCCGAGGCCAGCGGCGACGCCCTGACCTTGATGGTCGCCGAGGATTCCGGGCATGTCGCGGCCATCGAGCGGTTCATCAGCCAGAAAATCAAACGCGTGAAACTGGAGACTTTCGAGTACCGCTACACGGCCCTGTTCGAGGAGGAGAAACCCGGCCAGCCGAAGGGCTTCGATCGCCGTGTCCGGGGCGTCCGCATCCACGGCGGATATTATTTTGGCCCCGCCCGACGCAAGCGGTGATGTCGCCGGAGCCCGGCCCGGGCGCCCACAGACACCCGGTCAATTGGCCGACAAATCCTCGGGCATCTCGGCCAGCAGTTTGTACTTCCAGCCCTTTTGCCGGAGGATCCCGCGCCAGAGCTGGTCCGGGTCGGTGTCGAACACCCACTCGGTCGTGGCAGGATGGGTGAGCCAGGCTTCGCGCTGCATTTCATCCTCCAATTGTCCGGGACTCCAACCCGCATAACCCGCGAACATCTTCACCTTGCGGGTCGAGGAGAACGATTCGCCGATCTCCGTCAAGGCATCCAGCGAACGGCCCAAGCTCAGGTTCGGCATCACGTTGGCGTCGGGAAGGAAGGAATCGGTGTGGAGAAAACTCAGCGCCGTCCGTTGCACGGGTCCACCCAGGTAAAGCGGACATTCCCTGAGCGCGGCGGGCAGGTCGGCAACGACCATTTCCCCGACTTTGCTGCCGGTGGCGCGGTTGAGGACGAGGCCGAAGGCGCCCTCGGGGTCGTGCTGGCAGACGAGGACGACCGTCCGTTGAAAAAAGGAGCCGTGCAACTGGCCGCTGTCCAGCAGCAACAGGCCCTTCAGGAATTGTGGCGCGTCCGGCATAACACTCGTCACCGCAATTTCACGCAAACCCGCGGCGCTGGCAATCCGGATTTGATCCTATTCGTGCCAAAACTTTGATCAATTCGGC
>JBEKFT010000037.1:0-8122 GCA_050013175.1 Verrucomicrobiota bacterium | reverse complement strand
ATTCGCGAACTCTCGCCCGTCGTCAGCAACTGGCGCGCGGATCAATCGCTGGCCGAGTATCTCGAACAGAACGGCATTCCGGGCATTCAAGGCGTGGACACCCGCGCGCTCACAAAGAAGCTGCGCGTTCGCGGAGCCCTCAACGGCTTCATCTCCACCGAAGGCATTACCGAGGATGAGGCTGTGTCGCGCGCGAAAAGCTGGCCGGGATTGATCGGTGTGGATTATGTCAAGGCCGTCACGCATCCAGAGGCGTTTGTCTGGGACGAAAGGGACGAGCAAAGCGCCAGTTTCAATCTGGTCCGGGGCCCGGACAGTGTGGACGCCCGGAACGTGCGCGATCCGCTGCCGCCGGCGGACATCCCGATCGTTGCCTACGACTTCGGGATGAAATACAACATTTTGCGCCGCCTCCGGCAGCATGGGTTCAGGGTCCAGGTGGTGCCGGCCACAACCGGGGCCGCCGAAGCGCTGAAAGACAAGCCCGCGGGCGTTTTCCTGTCCAACGGACCCGGCGATCCTGCCGCGCTCGGGTATGCCGTGCGCGCGGTGGCCGACCTAGTGAAAAGCGGCGTGCCGATTTTCGGGATTTGTCTGGGACACCAGATCCTGGGCCTGGCCTTTGGCGGAAAGACATTCAAGCTGAAATTCGGGCACCGCGGCGGCAATCAACCGGTCAAGGACCTCGCTTCGGGCAGGGTGGAAATCACCTCGCAAAACCATGGGTTCGCGGTGGACCCGGAGTCGTTGCCCGGTGAAGTGGCAGTGGACCGGGTGAATCTGAATGATCGGACGGTCGAGGGGATGCGACACAAGTCGAAGCCGGTATTCTGCGTGCAGTACCATCCGGAGGCCTCGCCTGGCCCGCACGATTCGACGCCGTTGTTTGCCGAATTTCGCGCGATGATCAGGGGCAGATGAGTGGATGCCCCTTGCGGTGCAAATTGCGTAATGGAACGGTTCATGTTCTGGAATAGGCCCATGTTTGCGTTTGACTTGAACTTGTCGGTAGAGATAATCCGATGTGTGAATGTAACCTATGGCTAAACTTGTTCTCCTCAGCGCGGGATTGACCGGGCGGTCGCACGAGTTGAATGTGGATAAGACCACGATCGGCCGGGTTGAGGACAACACCTTTCAGATAGCCGAAGCCTCCGTATCCAGCCATCACTGTGAAATCTTTCTGCGCGGCAGCGACGTCGTGGTGAAGGACCTGAATTCCACGAACGGCACTTTCATCAATGGAGAGAAGGTGGGCGAGAGCGTCTTGAAACCGGGCCAGGTCCTTCGCCTCGGTCAGATTGAAATGCGGCTCGAAGATGCCGCGATGCCTGCCGCTCCCGCTCTGGCCCATGCTTCTGCTCCGGCTGCTCCGGCTGCTCCGCGCGCTCCGTCCGCCCCTCCACCGGGGCCTGGCAAGAAACCTGAATCCACCCTGATCGTGCAGCGCGGGGTCAGTTTGAACGAGTTGGAACAGGGCCCGCGGGCGGGTGGCTTCGATACGGCCAGCAAGGCGTTTTCAAAGAAGACCAACAAGGTGAACAAGTGGTTCCTGATCGGCGGAATCGTCGTCTTCGCTCTGATCCTCCTGGTTCTCCTGTACGCCTTCAGCCAGGTCAACAAAGCCCATTGACCGGAACGATTCAGTTGAAAAGGGGGGAAAACACGCGCCCTCGTCGGTCGGTTCGATCGCAGCAGCACGAACTGAATGGTGCGACTGGCTCCGAGGCTCCAAGTGGTGGGCGAGGGCGCCCGCCACCGCACCCGAGGCGGGTGCGCTCCCCAGAATAACGGAATCGTTCCGGATTGACCGGGCCATCCGGCTCCCAGGTCGGCAGGGCGCAGACGATTTTGCCACTTTCCGTGAACCCAGCCTCCGTAGCCGCCGTTGTGAAACGGCGGAGATCGCCACGCCGGGATGGATCCGCCAATTCACATTGGCGGCTACAGGATCTCCGGATTACGGCCTTTCCTTCAACCACCGCGCGGCGTCCGTTGCCGCGTACGTGATGAGGATGTCGGCCCCGGCCCGGCGCATGGCCAGCAGCGATTCCAGGATCACCGCGCGCTCGTCAATCCAGCCGTTTGCCGCCGCCGCTTTCACCATCGAATACTCTGCGCTGACGGCGTAAGCGGCGGTCGGATAGCCAAACTGGGCTTTGACCCGGTGCACGATGTCCAGATAAGCCAGCGCGGGTTTCACCAGGACAATGTCGGCGCCTTCCTGGATATCGAGCGCCACTTCCCGCAGCGCCTCGGCGGCATTGGCAGGATCCATCTGGTAACCGCGGCGATCGCCGAATTGGGGGGCGGATTCCGCCGCTTCGCGGAAGGGGCCATAGTAGGCGGAGGCGAACTTTGCCGCGTAAGACAGGATGGGGGTATCCGTGAAGCCGAGGGCGTCGAGCTTTTCCCGGATGGCGCGCACCCGGCCATCCATCATGTCGCTGGGCGCCACGATGTCGGCTCCGGCTTCGACGTGGCTGGCGGCGGTCTGCGCGAGCAGTTTCAGCGTGGGGTCGTTCAACACCTTCACGCCGGTTCTGTCCCGATGCACGATCCCGCAATGTCCGTGGCTCATGTATTCGCACAGGCAGACGTCGGTGACGATCAGCAGTTCCGGGCATTCGCGTTTCAACAAACGCACCGCTTGTTGAACGATGCCCTTCGGCGCGTAGGCCCCCGAGGCTTTGGCATCCTTCTTGTCCGGGATCCCGAACAGCAGGATCGCCGGCACGCCGGCTTCGTGCGCCCGTGCCGCTTCACGCAGCAGCTCATCGGGCGAAAGCTGGAAGACGCCCGGCATCGCCTCGATCGGGCGGCGGACTTTGCGCCCCGCGCGCACGAAAAGAGGCAGGACCAGTTGCGCCGCGCTCAACTGTGTTTCGCAGACCAGCCGGCGCAGGGCGGCGGACTGCCTCAGCCGCCGGGGGCGGTAGGCGGGGAATTGTCCCACGGAATGCAGATTCATGCCTTCCATTGTAAGTTCTAGGTTCCAGGTTCCAAGTTCCAAGTTGGGCTGGGGGCGGACCTTGGCGCTGCCACCGGGGAGGCGACAGCTTGTCGCCTGATGAGCGTTGCAAACAATAGGGCCTGGCGACGCGCCGTCGCCGCCCCGCCAGGGAATTCCGCCTTTGCAACCGGGCGAAACAGTTTAAGTTCGAAGCATGCTGAACCTGAAGCGAGCGGCCGGGTTGTTTCTGGCGATGGCCATTCTCGGGCTGGGCATCTTTCTTGGCGTCCGGCTTGGCCGTGTGCTCGGGCCCGCCTCCATCGAGCGCGCCTACAACACGCCTGTTTTGTTGAAGCAGATTCAGACCCTGTCGCAACTGGTCACGGTTCAGTATGTGCTGGAGAAGGCCGAGGTGTGGGACGATCCGCCGAAGGATGTGTTGAGCCAGTTTTTCGCCGGTGAAAACCGCGTCTTGGTCCTCGCGCATGGCGTTGTCAAAGCGGGCGTCGATCTGGGCAAACTCACCCCGGACGATCTGCGGATCGAGGGCAAGAAGATCATCATTGTGCTGCCGCCGGCGCAGATCACGGATGCGTACCTGGATGATGCGCAGACCAAGGTGATCGAGCGGACGACGGGTTTTTTGCGGTCCTTTGACAAGGACCTGGAGCAGGCTGTGCGTCAGAACGCCGTGGAGGACCTTCGCCGCGCGGCCCGGGCCGGCGGGATTCTGAAGGACGCCGAGGATCGTGCGCAGGCGCAACTGGCCGGGCTGTTCCTGCAATTGGGCTTTGAGAAAGTGGAGTACCGATCGGCTAACGGTCTTCCTCCGAAGTTGCTGGATTTGACGCCGCGCGAAACCGTTGAAAAACCAGCGCGGTGATTTCGTGGGCGGCCGGGATTTTCGCCCACAGAACGAACCCCCAATAGATGGACCCGGCGAGGGCTCCCGGCACAAAGACCGCCCCGATTTTCAGGGGCACGGTCGCGTGCCCCGCCTTTGAATTCCAGACATGGCTCGCCACCAGGGCGGTGGCGGTGGCCAGCGCCGCCGCGATGGCCTGCGGGAGCAAGGTCGGCAGCAACAAGCCCAGGTCGAGCCTCCCCAGCTTGCGGCGGAGCGCGTAGAGCAGCAGCGCCAGGTTGAACCCGGAACTGATCGTGTTCGCCAGCCCCAGGCCGCCCTGGCGGAACGGCCAGATCAGGCCCAGGGCGAACACCAGGTTCAATCCCAGGCACACGATGCTGATTTTCATCGGCGTCCGGGTATCGCCCAGCGCGAAGAACGCGCGTGCCAGCACGTTGACCAGCGAGTAGGCCACCAGGCTCGCGCCCAGGCATTCGAGCGCCAGCGTCGCGCGTTCCGTCGAGGCCGGCCCGAATTTCCCGTGTTCGAACAGCAGCCGGATGATCGGTTCGGCCAGCACCACCAGCAGCACGGACATCAACAGGTTGAGGAGAATCAGGTGCTCCATTCCGTGACGCAACATGGCCCGGAATTCGGAGTAGTTTTTTTCCGCCGCCAGACCCGAGAGCGTGGGGAGCAGAAATGTCGCCAGTGAAATTCCGAACACGCCCTGCGGCAGTTCCATGAGCCGCACGGCGTAGTTGAAGGGCGCGATGAGCGGCCGCTCCGGTGTGTCCAGCCAGAACCCCAATCCCTGGATGAACGCCACGTTGATTTGAAAGGCGGCAACGCCGATCGCGCCCGGAATCATCTGCCGCACCACGCGCCGCACCGTGTCGTTTCGCCAGGGCGACACCCAATGGTAGCGGAATCCGTCGCGCCAGAGGGAGGGCAGTTGGAAGGCCGCCTGTGCCACACCCGCCGCGAGCACGCCGATGGCCAGCGCGAAGATCTGCTGGTGCAACGCCTGCCCCCAACGCGGCGCCACCCAGAGCACCGACGCAATCATGACGACGTTGAGCATCGCCGCGCCCATGGCGGGGATGAAGAAATAGCCTCGTGCGTTGAGCATGCCCATGAACGCCGCGGCCACGCAGACCAGTAGCATGTAGGGAAACATCCATCCCAGCAAACGCAGCATGAGGTCGGTCTTGGCCGGAAACTGGTGCAGGCTCAGGGCTGTCCACACTCCCGCCATCACCAGCACGGTCACGGCCGACGCCGTCACGATCAATCCGGAAATCACCGCGTTGGCGGCGCGCCACATTTCCACCTCACCCGCCGTTTTTTCCTTCTGCTTGAAAATCGGGATGAACGCGGCCGTGAGCGCCCCTTCACCCAGCAGCCGGCGGAACAGATTGGGGATGGTGAACGCCACCTGAAAGGCGCCTGCCACCCAGCCGTCGCCCATGAACCGCGCATAGACCATCTCGCGCACCATTCCCAGCACCCGGCTGCTCAGGGTGGCCGCGGCCATCGCGCCGGACGATTTCAGCATTTTCGACACGCGCGCAGGCTAGAGTCCCAAGTCCCAAGTTCAAAGTCCAAACTCCGGCGGAGGCGAAAACGGAATGACGGCGCCGTCCTTCGCGAACGTGTGCGGGATATCCGGCAGCATCCTGGCGGCGAGACGCCGGATTCTTGGAAGGGCTTCCCAATAACCCCGGGCCAGGTGAACGAAGGCGATGCGTTTGATCCGGCGTCCGCGCAGCCGGGAAAGAATCTCTTTGGGCGTGAAATGCGCCATCTCACAAACCAGCAGGTCCAACGGCCGGGCCAGCAGCGGCTCCAGATCTTCCGGGCTGCCGAGGTCAGCGCTGTGACCGATCCGCCGGCGCCCGGATTCCAGCAGAAAACAATACGAGTCGAATGCGCCTCGATGCCTTTTCTGAAACCGGGCCCGCAGGCCGTCAAGGTGTGTTGTGGGAAACGGCGTGATGCGAACGTCGCAGACCCGGATCGGTTTGCCGGCCTTCAGCGGCGCGAACCGCAGGCGGAACTTAAGCAGTTCGTCAAACAGGAGCGCTGTTTCCATCATCTGACGCACCGGGTGGATGGCCGCCCCGGGCATGTGGACGGTCAAGTCCTTTCGCCGGCCTTCAAGCCAGCATCCTTGCATCAGCATGAGAAAGCCGCCGATGTGGTCGGCGTGCAGATGCGAAACAAGGAGGCTATCGATCAGGTCATAGCCGAGTCCGCCGGCCTTGAAGCTGCCGTCGATCGGCTCGCCGCAATCCAGCAGGATTGAAGTCTTACCGAAGCGGTAGAGGAACGATGCGTGGTGGCGATCGCCGCAAGGCAAGCCGTCGCCGACCCCAAAACAGGTCAAAGAAGAGGTGCGCATCTTACCGCCGCGAGTATTGCCCATCCGCCCCATAACTAGCAGGACGGCCGGTCCAGTTCAAAGCCGAATTCGTCACGGCGTAGCACGGGCCAGTGGCCCGTGCTACCCATTCCAATTATTATTCACACAGGCTCAAGACGCCAGACCGCGTATCTCTAAAGACTGCAGCTGGGGGTTTTGCTACCAGTGTGCTCAGATGCGGGCACGCGTCCGAGTTGCCGCCTCAAATACCATCGGACCATCACCAGGTCGCACGCGCCGCGTCCAAGCCGGTTCCACATACCATAGTTGGATCGGCCCGCGGTTCGGGAGCGGTGGGAGACCGGTATTTCCTTGACGGCGGCTCCTCCTCCCTGGGCGAGGATGGGCATGAAGCGGTGGAAACCATTGAAGGCGGGGATTGTCTCCAGCACCGATCGTTTGAAAGCCCTCAGGTTGCATCCGGTGTCTTGAAAGTCCGCGTTGAGAACCAGTTTCCGGGCCACGCGCGCAACAGACGATGACAATCGGCGAAGCGGGTTGTCCATTCGCTTGACCCTCACCCCGCAAACAAGGTCGCAGCCTGCCAGCTCCGCGAGGAGCCGGGGCAGGTCGGAAGGGTCGTTCTGGAGATCGCCGTCCAACGTCAGGATCACACCTCCCCGACTTGCTTTGAAGCCGGTCCAGAGAGCGGCACTCTGCCCCGAGCGTCGGGCATGGCGGATGGCCCGAACGCGCGGGTCGGCCCTGGAAACCTCCAGAATCCTCTCCCAGGTGTCGTCCGCGCTGCCGTCATCCACCAGGATCAATTCCATTCCGCGCGGATCGTCCTGCAGGGCGCTGAAAATCTGCCGCGCCAGGGGCGCCACATTCGGGCCTTCATCGTGAAAGGGCACCACGACAGAGATTTCAGGGTTCATGCAATATCTCAAAGCAGAATGCCGATTGAAACCAGCGTCAAGCGGTTTCGGGGTGGGGACGGCTCGTCGCCAGGATTGGTGGCATTTTGCATGCAAACCCCTCTGGGGACGAGCCGTCCGCACCCCGCCAAGCGGCGCAGTTCATTCTGGCGCGGGCGATGGAAGGGACGGTAAAATGATTCCATGACGATTCCTCAGGCGGTTGAGACGCGCCGTGCATTCCTCAGGAAGGCCGCCGCTGCAACCACCCTGGCGGCAGGCGTTGATTGGGTCGCAATTGCCGCGAGCGCGACGAACGAGGTTCCGGGTTCGACGGCAATCGATCCGAACGGACACGTGCCATGGTACCGCCGGACCTTGCGCTGGGGGCAGACCAATATCACCGAGATCGATCCCCAACGGTATGATATCGCCTGGTGGCGCCAGTACTGGAATCGAACCCGCACTCAGGGCGTCATCATCAATGCCGGCGGAATCGTCGCCTATTATCCCAGCAAGTTTCCGTTGCATTATCGCGCCGCGGGGCTGGGCGACCGCGATCTTTACGGCGAGCTTGCCCGCGCGGCGCACGAGGACGGATTAGCCGTGCTGGCCCGCATGGATTCCAATCGTGTGCACGAGGAGTTTTACCGCGCGCACCCGGATTGGTTCGCCCGCGACGCCGAAGGCGACCCTTATCGTGTCGGGGATTTGTATGTTACCTGCGTCAACAGCCCTTATTACGACGAATACATTCCGGACGTGCTCCGCGAGATAGTCGAGCGCTCGCACCCGGAAGGATTCGCGGATAACAATTGGAATGGGATGGATCGGGACAGCATCTGTTACTGTGAAAACTGCCGCCGCAAGTTTCGCGATCAAACAGGCCAGGCCATTCCACAGGCGAAGAATTGGGACGACCCGGTTTATCGGCAATGGATTCTATGGAACTATGCGCGGCGGCTTGAAATCTGGGACCTCAACAATCGCACGGCGCGCGAAGCGGGCGGACCGCATTGCCTCTGGCTTGGCATGAATGG
>JBEKFT010000036.1:0-8146 GCA_050013175.1 Verrucomicrobiota bacterium | reverse complement strand
TGGAGTTCGTTCAAATCATCGGGCGACACGCCGTCTGGCAGAAGGTCGTTGATATCGTCGTAGCTAACGCAGCCTTGCTCGTGGGCCAGGAGGACCAAAGCCTTGATTGTTTCGGCCAGGTTTGCCGACTGGGACGATGCGCTGGCAACGGATTGACCCTCCTCGCCGGCACGGACGGCGTCACCTTGAGCGGCGGAGCTGGCGGTGTTGGCTGCAATGCTGGAGCGCCAGCGCAGTCGGCGGGCCGTGCCAGCAGCTGTTCGCTCGCTGCCGCCGCCGCGATGCTCTGCTCCGCTATTCAACTTGCTTTGCTTCACGTGCTCAACTCAGCCAAGGGTTTTGGCAGGGGGAACCCAGCCTCCGTCAGCAGACCAGGAGCGAGTCCGGCCCTTGCGGCAGAGAGGCCGTCAGTCTGAGGCGGCACGCTCTCAAGTTCGGCGGGCGGCACGGCCGGAACCGCCTCATGATCGATGTCCGGGTAACTCGAATTCAGTTCAACGGCAAGCTGTTCAGCTTCTTCCTTTTCGAAGAGCTTTTTGCCTGTCCCGATGCCGCCGCTGACCGAGGACACCCAACGGATGATGTGCGTTTTCATAAGACTCGCGTTTGAGCCGAAACCGTTTACCGGGTTGGTCCGGGCAATGACTTTTTGTCACGAAACCTGATGGACGGATTACGGCAGGAGATGATTCGTCAATTACAGCTGCGGAGGCCGTCGGCCTGAACACCACCAACCTACCCCTCTTCACTCATAGGGCAAGGAACATCGCTCGAAAGTTTTGGGCGGCCGTTTGCAATTGTTCGCCTGCCCCGACACACACAACCTCTCCACATCACAGAGAGGGCCAACCCGATGGGGTTCACAGAGCCGCGCTCCGGGAATTCGCGCAGCACGCGAAAATTTGCTCAAGACTTGGAGGCTGGACGCGGACTGCTTTTTCATCGCCAAACCACGGCGGTTGCGACATAAAGGAACGGAAATACCCGGTCTCCCGCTCCACGCTTGAACCCAATGATGGCCAACAATCCGGCGAAGTCGAATGCGGTCGATGACATTATCGCCTATCACGACCGGACCAAGCATCAGCCCGAGCGCTCCGCTCGCGGGCCGGGTGGCCTCGACTGGGCGAGCCAGCCGAACCCATTCCGCCGCTTCACCGGCGCCCCGGTGTTCCCGCTGCCGTTGGCCGGCCCCGACGACACACCGGCGGCGGCCACCTTGTTTGGCGTCGCGACGGTGCCGCCGCGGCCGTTCACTCCGGGCGCGGTCGCGTGGTTCTTCGAATTGTCCCTGGGTCTCTCCGCCCGGAAGGAGATTCCCGGCTCGAGCTGGTATCTGCGAATCAACCCTTCCAGCGGCAATCTGCATCCGACCGAAGCCTACGCCGTCCTGGCCGCCCTGAAAGGGCTGCCCGGCGGCGACGGTGTCTATCACTACGCGCCGCTGCATCATGCCCTGGAACAACGGGCGCGCTGGCCGCGGGGCTGCAAAGCCGATTCCGCCGGATTCTGCGTGGGTCTCACGTCCATCACCTGGCGCGAGGCATGGAAATACGGTGAACGGGCCTTTCGCTACTGCCAGCACGACGTGGGGCACGCCCTTGCCGCTCTTCGCTTCGCAGCCGCCACGCTGGGCTGGCGGGTGCAACTGCTGCCGGAGTGGGATGACGCGCAGCTCGCACGGCTGCTCGGCCTGGACCGCGCCGAGGATTTTGCCGGCGCGGAACAGGAGACCCCCGAACTGCTCGTCAACGTGATCGTGAACGAAACAGCGGGACAGGTGCCATCCCCCGCCGCCGGCTCCTCGATCGAATGGTTCGGGCGCGCCAATCCCTTGAGCCATTCCCACGTCGAGTGGCCGGTCATCGACGAAGCCATTGCGGTCTCGGAGCGAAAGGCCCGGGGTGTGAACCCATCCGAACCCGGCACCCCGGCGGCGTGGCCGCCGCCCTCGCCGCCCTCCTCCGGCCACACAGCCGGGAAACTGATTCGCCAGCGACGGAGCGCGGTGAATTTCGACGGTGTCACCGTCATCTCACGCGAAACATTTCTGGCGATTCTTGATTCCACGTTGCCGCGAACCTCCGCGCCGCCCTTCGATGCCTGGCCGTTTCCGCCATGTTTGCATCTGGTTTTGTTCGTACATCGGGTTATGGGACTTGAGCCCGGCTTGTACCTCTGGTTGCGCACGCCGGCTGACGCGGATTCTTTGCGACGGGCTTTCCACGCCGACTTCAATTGGGAAGCCCCGGCGGACCTGGCCCGCACGGTGCCGCTCCACCGGTTGGGTCGGGGCGACTTGCGCAATTTCGCACGGACTCTGTCCTGCCATCAGGACATTGCGGCCGACGGCGCGTTCAGTCTCGGCATGCTGGCGCGGTTCGAGCCTGTCTTGCGAAAGCGCGGCGCGGAGGCTTACCGCGAGCTGTTCTGGGAGGCAGGGATGATCGGCCAGGCTCTGTATCTGGCCGCCGAGGCCGCAGGCGTGCGCGCCACGGGCATTGGTTGCTACTTCGATGATGTGTTCCATCGTGCGCTCGGTTTGGCGGGGCACGATTGGCAGAGCCTTTATCATTTCACCGTCGGCGGTCCTGTCGAGGACCTGCGTCTGCGCACCGTCCCGCCGTACGCCCATCTCCTCGGCCCCACGCCGTGACGACTGGAGCGATTCCCAAAGTCATTTCCGAATGCGGTCCGTCCTGTTTTCGAGCCGCTCGCCGGCCCATGCCGCGACGAAACGCTCCAATCACACGGAAAACCGCTTTCACCAAACCTTCGTCGGCTCTATTTGAGCCGCCAGGTAATGCGCGCCTTGTTGAGATCGTAGGGCGACATCTGCATTTTCACGCGGTCGCCGACGGTCAGGCGCACCCATCGTTTGCGCATTTTGCCGCAGATCGTGGCGAGCACGAGGTGCTTATTGTCCAGTTCCACCCGGAACATCGTCCCTGGCAATACCGTCTGCACGCACCCCTCGACTTCAATAGGTTCTTCTTTCACAAACTTCTTCCGCAATGAATCCGGTCTTTGGTGAAAGGCACGCTTCCGCAGACCGGCGAACCCGGAAGCGCCCGGAAAAAGAATCAAGGCCCGGTGAACCCGGGCCTCGATCGAGTTGAACTCCAGAATTAGTAACGATCCCGTCCGCCGCCGCGATATTCACGGCGACCGCCGCCGCCACCGGGCGCGCGCTCTTCGCGCGGCCGGGCGATGTTGACCGTAAGGGCGCGTCCGCCAATGGATTTGCCGTTCAGGGCCTCAACGGCTTTTTGCGCCTCCTCGGGCGTGCTCATGGTGACGAAACCAAACCCGCGCGGACGGCCGGTGGCCCGGTCCATCATCAGGTTGGTTTCAGTGACCGTGCCGTGGGCGGCGAACGTATCCTGCAGGTCGTTTTCGGTGGTGTCGAAGGAAAGGTTTCCAACAAACAATTTACTGCTCATGTGATGTTTTACTGTCCCGACTAATTGCTTTTTCCAGACTGTTCCCGGTCATCGGGTTTAAAATCATCACTGAACTGAGTTCACTTGAGGATTTGCCATATCTTGAAAGTGACAAGCTATCGAACAGAACCTTAAGAATGACTGTTTCCGGAGGGATAGCAACCTGGATTCGCAACTATTTTCAAGGCCAACAGGGGGAGTTTTTCGCAACCACTTGCGGAAGAACGATTTCACTCGACTTCCAAAAAGTCCCCGTCCGCGTCGAGATTCGCGCGGTTGATGCCGAGAAAGGACTTGGCTTCGCGGAGGGCCTTCGCGCAGATCACCGCATTTCATTGTGATGCGAAATGGACGCACCGCCATGCCAATGCGGTTTGCCATCACCCTTGGTTTCGGGTCATCCGAGGGCGATGTCCGTGAAGATCGTCGTTTCGCGGCGAAGTTTCAGGACTTGCGCCAGGGGTGTCCGGCCGGAAGGCGCCAGTGACTCGCGCAAAGCGGTCCCCTTGCCGGCCCCGGAAGCCAGCACCCACGCCTTTCGCGCCGCCGCGATGGCCGGATATCCAAGCGTGACCCGGTTCGGCGGCGGCTTGGGCGAGTTTTGGATCGCGCGATACACCGCCTTGCTTTGCCTCTGTTCCCCGGACTCGCACGGAAAGAGCGATGCCACGTGGCCGTCCTCCCCCATCCCGAGCAGAACCAGGTCAAATACGGGCTGACCCGCGCTGTCCAACGGCGCGATGCGGCAAAGTTCCGTCGTCGCCGCCGCCGCCGCCGCCTCGGGCGAAAGCTCTCCTCGAATCCTGTGAATTTGCGTTTCGGGTATTCCAAGCGGTGTCAGGAGAACTTCCTGCGCGACCCGGAAATTGCTCTCTCCATCCTCGGGAGGGACGCATCGCTCATCCGCCCAGAAGAAATGGATTCGATCGAAGGAAAACCGGCTCGCCTTTGCCCGCTCAACGGCGCGCCCAAACAATTTCTGCGCGATTCGCCCCCCGGACAAGGCCACACAACAAGGTGATTCACACCCGCGCCGGCCGGCTTCGATTTCGTCCAGCCACGCGCCGGCCACAGCGCGGGCCAGCTCGTCCGCCGTCGCAGAGAAAATCAGTTGGAACGCATTCACAAGATTGTTTCCGCGGGTTTGGATGCCGGCGGTCCGCACGCTCAATCAAAGTCGATTGGCAGAGCGGGATCCCGCGAATGTTCGAACATTCTGCTGATCTGCCATGGGGTCACGCGCCCGATCGAGAGATCCGGGATCTCCGAATCTCCGAAGAATGCGGCCTGATCCGTTTCAGAACTCGTCGCCGCCTCGCCCCCCACGATTTCACACAGAATGAACAACTTCCAGACATGGAAGAGAAACGGCGGCTGGTGCGGATGCTTGCTGCGGTCGAACACGGCCAGCAGCTTCTTGCAGCGCGTTCTGTATCCCGACTCCTCCCACACCTCCCGAACCACGCTCTCGGCGGGCGATTCGCCCACGTCCGCCCATCCGCCCGGCAGGGCCCATCGACCGTCCGACCGCTCCCGGACCAGGAGCAATTTGTGCTCTTTGAAAACCACGCCCCGCACATCCACCTTCGGCGTCGCGTGACCGGAATCTTTGCCGAGCAGCTCCCTGACGACAGACACCTCGGCGCCCGCGCCTGCGGCGATCATTTCCGCGGCAATCTCCCGCACCGCCGTGAAGCGATCTACGTCAAAGGGATCGCGCGCGTACGTCAACCCGTTTTGCGCGACCACCTGCAGCCGCGAGCTCCAGTCCAGCCAGGGTAGCTTGTTTTGCGGTTCCACGAACTATGTCGCCGGCTGCGGCTCATGCCAGACATGGCCGCCCTGAGCGAGCAGATCCTCGGCGGCCACCGGCCCCCACGTTCCCGCCGAATAAAATTCGCGGTTCGACAGCGCCTTGCCGTTCCAGCCCTCGCGGATCGAATCCACGAAGCGCCATGCGGTTTCCACCTCGTCACGGCGGATGAACAGCGTGGCGTCGCCCACCATGGCCTCGAGCAGCAGCCGTTCGTACGCCTCCGGCGTATAGGCGCCGAATTCGCTGTTGTAACTGAAATGCATCCGGACGGGACGCACGGCGAGGCTCGTGCCGGGCACCTTGCCGTTGAACCGGAGATAAATGCCTTCGTTGGGCTGCAGGCGCAACGCGATGGCATTCTGGTCGAGGCGCTCGCCGCATTGCGCCGCAAACAGGACATGCGGCGTGCGGCGGAATTGAACGCGCACCTCGCTCGCGCTTTGAGGAAGGCATTTCCCGGTGCGCAGGTAGAAGGGAACTCCCGACCAGCGCCAGTTGTCGATAAACAGCTTCAACGCGACGTACGTCTCGACGTTGGAATCCGATTTCACTTTCGGCTCCTGCCGGTAGCCGGGACACGCCACCCCGTCCACCACGCCGGCGAAGTATTGCCCGCGCACCACCTGCCTGGCCACGTCGTCGGGCGTCAACGGATGGATGGATTTCAGCAGCTTCACCTTTTCGTCGCGGATCGATTCCGCTTCGAGTGAAACCGGCGGCTCCATGGTGACCAGGGCCAGGACCTGAAGCATGTGATTCTGCACCATGTCGCGCAGCGCCCCGGCTTCCTCGTAATAACCGCCCCGCTGGCCGACACCGAGTTTTTCGCTGACGGTGATCTGCACGTGGTCGATCGAGTCGCGATTCCACAGCCGCTCGAAAATCGAGTTCGAGAAACGGAACATCAAAATGTTCTGCACCGTTTCCTTGCCGAGGTAATGGTCGATGCGAAAGACCTGCTGCTCGTGCGCGAAACGGGTCAGTTCGTTGTTCAGCGCGTGCGCGGAAACCAGGTCATGCCCGAACGGCTTCTCGACCACGATCCGCTGCCAGCCCGAGCCGTCCCGATGCAGCAAGTCGGCCCGATGAATGTTCTCGATCACCTCGCCGAACTGGCTCGGCATCGTTGCCAGATAAAAAAGCGCGTTCTCCCGAAGCGGCGCCTGGCCGAAGGAGGTCAGCAACCCCTCCAGTTTCTTGTAGCCGGCTTCGTCCGTCAGGTCGCCCTGGCAATAAAAAATGTTCCTGGCGAAGTCGCGCCATGCCGCATCGTCCACCGGTTTGGCCCGGGAAAACTGGTCCAGCGCTGCGCGCAACTCCGCACGCCACGAATCATCGGTCTTCTCCCGGCGGGCAAAGCCGACGACGCGGAACGTCGCGGGCAGTTGTTTGTCTTTGAAAAGCTGGTACAGGGCCGGGATCAGCTTGCGCGCGGTCAGGTCGCCACTGGCTCCAAAAATGACCATCGAGCAGGGTTCCGCCGGTTTGCGCGACTCGCTCAGATCGCAAACCATCGAATCATTCGAATGCACCGGTTCGGGCATGGTGGGAACATGGCGGAATCCGGCTGCGGTTTCAACTACAGTTCCAAATACTCGAATTGCCTTCACAGCCCGAGCTTGCGGTGCTCCTCCATTTCCCGGGCCACCCGCGGCTCCTCATCTTTGACCACAACGGAGATTCCAACAACCGGCCGGTTTCGCGTCGGGGGTGGGCGGCACGGTGGGGATCAATCCTTGAAGCGAGCGCGTCGTCGAATCTTGTTTGCGTCGCAGGTTCCGCATTGATAATTTCCGTCACGGTGGCCGATGTGGCGGAATTGGCAGACGCGCTAGACTCAAAATCTGGTACTCGTAAGAGTGTGTGGGTTCGACCCCCTCCATCGGCACCATTCCCAGCTTCCAGATGTTCATAACGGTGACCTGTGAGCGCCGGCGATACTGCTTTCATTGATGCACTCCCACGTTGGGCAGGAGGGCGCGGCTGCGCTCTCCGATTGCGGAACCACAATGGTCATGATGGAATGCGCCGGGCTGACGGATTTTGCGGCCTTATTTTGCAGCCAAAGCCAAAACGGCTGAGCCCGGTCGTGCGAATTCATGACCACCACGGCAATCTGTCCGTCGTTGTTCAGGAATGCTGTGGTGAGCAAATTGTCGGTTGTGGAAGAACTTGTGATGCGTTTGGCGCCGGGCCGAACGAATTTTGAAAAATGACCGATGTAATAGTAAGAACTCAGAAATGAAAGTCTCCCGGTTTTGGTGTTTGCATGGATCGGCGCCAGGCAGAAATTATTTGCATGATTAGGGCCACCGTGTTCGTCCAGCAATATGTTCCAATCAGTCCAACCCACCGCGCCATTGTTGAAATCATGGATCATCGACCGGGCATAGAGCTCCCCGACGTCAGAACGGTTGAACTCGCCAGCCCGGAAAGGATAGAGACACGCCTCAGTCAAAAGGAGGTTCACATGCGGGAACGCTTCCGTCACTCTCCTGACGTTTTCAAAGTTGTCACCCGCATACCAGTGGAACCCAACGCCCCACACATACTTCGCGGCTGCCGGGTCATCCAGAATCACTTCAGCGCGTTGATACATCAGGTTCCGGTTGTGGTCCCAAATTATGATTTTCTTCTCTCCGAGACCGGCATTTGCAAGGATGGGGCCAAGGTAGTTCTTCACGAAGTCGCGCTCTTCTTCCGCCGTATAATTGCACGACTCCCAGCTTTGAACCGCCATCGGCTCATTCTGCACCGTTAATCCCCAGATGGGAATGCCGTTTCTTTGGTAAGCTTGGATGAATTTGACGTAGTAATTGGCCCAGGAGACAAAATATTCCGGTTTTAGCTCGCCACCATGCAACACATCGTTGTTGCTTTTCATCCA
>JBEKFT010000035.1:0-8154 GCA_050013175.1 Verrucomicrobiota bacterium | reverse complement strand
GTTTTACGATGATTACGCCAAAATCACCCAGCAGAGCGGCGGCGGAACCAAACCCCAGGTCAAACTCTGGGCCCAGATCGCCCTCGCCCTGTTCGTCGCCATCTACCTCTGGAAAGGGCCCGAACGAAGCCACCTCATGATCCCCGAAAGCAAGGCGCCAATCACCAGCAACCTCGTCACTACCTTGATGGTCCCTTTCTATAAATACCCCATCCCCGTCGGCGCCGTGCTTGGCCTGCTCCTGATCACGCTGGCCATCGTGGGCAGCTCCAATGCCGTCAACCTCACCGATGGACTCGATGGACTGGCGATCGGCTGCACCGTGATCGTCTCCTTCGTCTTTCTGGTGCTCACCTACCTCGCCGGAAACCTCAAAGCCGCCGCCTACCTCCAGATTCCATACGTCTTCGGGGCCGGGGAATTAACGGTGTTCTGCGCCGCCCTGATCGGCGCCGGCCTCGGCTTTCTCTGGTTCAACTGCCACCCCGCCCAGATGTTCATGGGCGACACCGGCTCGCTCGCCCTCGGCGGCGCGCTGGGCCTCATCGCCGTGTTGATCCACCAGCCTCTGGTCCTGGTCATCGCCGGCGGCGTGTTTGTCATGGAAGCCGTCTCCGTGATTCTGCAACGCGGCTGGTTCCGCTACACGAAAAAACACTACGGCGCCGGACGGCGTGTCTTTCTCATGGCGCCGATCCATCACCACTTTGAAAAGAAAGGCTGGTACGAATCGCAGGTCGTGATGCGGTTCTACATTCTGTGCGTGCTCTTCGCGGTGATCGCGTTGAGCACGTTGAAGATCCGATGATGCCCGATTCCCGATGCGTAACCCGGATCACGCATCCGGAACCCCTGCTCGATATGACGCGCAAATATACTTCGGCTCCCGCCAACGGCCGCGGCCGCCTCGCGCCCAATGGCTCCCGCCGCGCGCGCGCCAAAGCCGCCGCCGGACAGGCGTCGATCGCCGGCCGGAACCGCGAAAAAATTAATCGCGCCGACCGTCTTTTTACTCCTTGCGCACCGGCCGATTCGCTGCTAGAAGCAATGTCTGAAGCGGCAAAAAACGCGACGCGTGGAGATGTAGTTGGTAGCTCAATCGCTTGTTCGAGCTTTGTTTGGTTTCAAAACTGTCCTAAACGTCGTGAAGGATTTTGTCGCTCCATCGAATCAATTAGTAGGGGTAGGCACGGCGCCAACCACCATATGAATGGTAAGTACAGCGGCAAAGTGAAGCGCGATAGAATCAGCAGTGGAATTTGCTTTTTTTCGCCTCGCGGTTTTTTGAGGGAAAACCACGGGACGAATCACCCCACAACTCACCTCACAGAAAGGACGCCTTAGCGCCAAATCCAATGAACAATCCAAGTCCACTTCTCCCACAGGGCTCCATGCTGGAGCAAAAAAATAAAACCCGCGCCCGCGTACGGCTGGCTGTGTTTTTTGTCTTGTCGATCCACGTCATCGGCTTGATGGCTTTGCTGATGCAAGGCTGCCGCAAACCCACCGAACCGGAACAACCCCCGGCTGACACCAACGCGACGGCTCCGCCTTCAATGGAGGCCACCAACCCGCCGACGGTGGACACCAACCTGCCCCCGGCAGCCACGGCGCCGCCCGCCGCCCAGGAATACGTCGTCGCCAAAGGCGATACGTTTTCGTCAATCGCGAAGAAGACGGGCGTGACGGTGAAGGCGATCGAGGAAGCCAATCCGCAGGTCCAGTCCACCAAACTGAAGATCGGCCAGAAACTTCAGATTCCGGCGCCGGCTTCCGCCCCCGCTGCTGCCGCAGCCACGGATGCGGGAACCGGAGGAGAACAGACCTACTCCGTCAAGTCCGGCGATACCCTGACGAAAATAGCGTCGCAGCTCGGAGTCACGGTCAAGGCGCTCCGATCTGAAAACAATCTGACGACCGACAAGATCAAGGTCGGCCAGAAACTGAAGATCCCGGCGAAGGCTTCCGCCCCGCCGCCCGTCGCCCCGACCGCTCCGGCTCCCGCCCCACCCGCCACCACTCCGACTGCCTGACGGAGGTTTCCGGGCGTCGGGTGACCTCGACCCGATGCCCGTTCACGGCAAATGAAAGCGGCTGTCACCGTTCTGGCTTTTTGTGTCGCTGCCCTGCTGGCGCTGGGGATGGTGATGCTGTACAGCTCGAGCATGACTCAAGTCGGAGCCCGTTACCTGGTCATGCAGTTGATCTGGTGCGCGCTCGGGCTCGTGCTGTGCGTGACGGCCGCTTCCATGGATTATCAACTCCTGAGAAAAGTGGCGTGGCCGCTTTTCACCCTGGCCGTTCTTCTCCTGTTGTTGGTCCTGGTTCCGCACATCGGACGGCGGATCAATGGAGCGCGGCGCTGGTTTGATTTCCACAGTGTCCGGTTTCAACCCTCGGAAATGGCCAAACTGGCCCTTGTCATTGCGCTGGCCTGGTATGGCGAACATTTCCAACGGCAAATGCCCGCCTGGAAACGCGGCATCCTCGTCCCCGCTTCCTTCATCGGCCTGCTCCTCGGCCTCATCTTTGTCGAACCCGACCGCGGCACAACCCTCCTCCTGGCCGCCGTCAGTAGCGCCATGCTCCTCATCGCCGGTGTCCGCTGGAGGTGCTTTCTCCCCCCCATCGTGCTGGGCGCCTGCGGCTTCGCCATTTCGATCTGGCACGATCCCCTCCGCATGAAACGGGTTTTCAGTTGGCTGTATTCGGAGGAATACAAGGACACCGTCGGCTACCAGGCCCGCCAAGCCATGATCGCCCTGGGCTCCGGCGGTTGGACCGGGCTCGGGCTCGGCAACGGCCGGCAGAAACTGGGGTTTGTCCCCGAACATCATACCGATTTCATCCTCTCCATCATCGGCGAAGAACTGGGCCTCATCGCCACCCTGCTGATCGTCCTCGCCTTCGTGGCCATCGTCTTTTGCGGCCTCCACATCGCCATGAGGGCGCGCGACACCTTCGGCTTGCTGCTGGCCTCCGGCCTCACTCTCCTCATCAGCATGCAGGCCGCCATCAACATCGGCGTCGTCACCAGCGCACTGCCCAATAAAGGCCTCCCCCTGCCCTTCATCAGCTACGGCGGATCGAACCTGTTGGCGATGCTGGCCAGCGTCGGACTCCTCCTCAGCATCGCCCGCCAGGCCCGGGTGCCGGAGCGCATTCCCGTCGATCCTTTCAAAACCGAAGAAGCCCAGACCGCATGACATCCCAGCCGGCACCCACGATTGCCATTGCTTGTGGCGGCACCGGCGGCCATCTGTTCCCCGGCGTGGCCGTGGCGGAACAGCTCGTGCGCCGTGGTTGCAGGCCCGTGCTGCTCATCTCTCCCAAGGAAGTGGACCAACAGGCCGTGAAAACCGCACCCGGCATGGACGTCGTCACGCTCCCGGCAGTCGGACTGAGCCGCGGACACAGCCTGGCCTTCCTGAGGGGGTTCGTTCGATCCTACCGCGCCGCGAGGAAACATTTCAAAACCACACCGCCCCGCGCGGCATTGGCCATGGGCGGATTCACCGCCGCGCCCCCGATTCTCGCCGCGAAAAGACTCGGGGCCCGGACATTCCTCCATGAATCCAACACCCTCCCCGGCCGGGCAAATCGGCGGCTGGCGTGGGTCGTGGACGAGGTGTTTGTCGGATTTCCACAGGCCGCCGCGCGGTTGCGCAACCGATGCGTGCTGCTCACCGGCACTCCCGTCCGGCGCCAGTTCCAGCCGCGCGACGCCTACACGTGCAGGGTGGCCCTGGGCCTGGACCCCACACGGCCGGTCCTGCTCGTGATGGGCGGCAGCCAGGGCGCCAGCGGTATCAATGAACTGGTCACGCGCACTCTCCCGCTGCTCCACCAGGGCGCACCCGAACTGCAACTGCTCCACCTCGCCGGACCGAACGATGCGGAAAAGATCACAGCCGCCTGCAACCAGCTCCGGCTTAAAGCCGTCGTCCACACATTCCTGGCCGAAATGGAACTGGCCCTGGGCGCCGCAACCGTCGTCATCAGCCGCGCCGGGGCGTCGTCCCTCGCCGAACTCGCCGCCATGCGCGTCCCTGCCGTGCTGATTCCCTATCCGGCCGCGACCGACGACCACCAGTCTCACAACGCCCGCGCCTTCGAACAAACCGGCGCGGCGCGTTTGCTCGAACAAAAGACCGCAACTCCCGAATCCCTCGCGCGCCCCGTCCTGGCACTGCTGGAAAGCGCCGCCGCCCGGGGATCAATGCAGGCCGCCCTGGCACAATGGCACTCTCCGAATGCCGCGGAGCAAATCGCCGAGGAACTTTGGAGGAACGCGGTCACCCGCGGAGCGCCCCGCGGCCGCCCCGCAACGGACGAACAAAACTGCCCGCCCTCCTCCATCGCCGGGCGGCATCACTTCTCCGCCACATGAGCGCCCCGAACGCCTTGTTGGAACGTCCCATGCCAAGCCCTTCCCACCCCGCCGACGAGTTGACCGGGCTCCTGTCCGCCGAATCACAGGTGCGCCGCAATGAACCGCTCGCCAAGCGCACGACACTCCGCGTGGGCGGCCCGGCCGATCTTTATGTGGAACCCGCCTCGGAAGCGGACCTGGCGGCCGTGTTGGACTTTTGCGTCCGCCGGAACATCCCGTTTTTCGTGCTGGGCCGCGGTTCGAATCTGCTCGTCCGCGACGGCGGCTTTCGAGGTTTGGTCCTCTGCCTTGCCCATCCGCAGTTCAGCCGGGTCGAATCCGCGGGCGAATGCCTGCGTTGCGGAGCGGGCGCGAAACTCAAGATCGTCGCCGTGGAAGCCCGGCGGCTAGGCCTGGGCGGACTCGAGTTCCTCGAAGGAATCCCCGGCAGCATCGGCGGCGCCCTCCGGATGAACGCCGGAGCCATGGGCGGAGCCCTCTTCGACGTGGTCCAGTCGGTTCGCCTGATGGATTTCAAAGGCATCGCCCGCGAATTGCCGCCCGGCGGCCTCACGGTCGAGTATCGCGGCTGCGAAACATTGAAATCGAACATTGCCCTGGAAGCGGTGCTCAAGGGCAGTCCCGACGCGCGCGAAGCGATCGAGCAGCGCATGAACGCCTTCGGCCAGAAACGCTGGGCCTCCCAGCCGGCCGCGCCCAGCGCGGGCTGTCTCTTCAAGAATCCACCCGGAATCCCGGCCGGCAGGTTGATCGACGAGATGGGATTGAAGGGATTGCGCGCCGGCGGCGCCGTGGTGTCCGCCGAGCACGCGAATTTCATCGTCAACGACGGCACCGCCACGGCGCGCGACGTGCTGGAACTGATCGACACCATCAAGGCACGCGCCCGGGCGGAACGCGGCATCGAGCTGCGCACGGAAGTGGAAATCATCGGCGTTGACTGATCCTTGCGGACGACGGATTGCAGAATGGACGACTGGCAAACAATATGGAACCGGCAGAACTCAAACAGTGCGCAAACCAGGCCGCTTCGCCCATGAACCGGCGGCGCCTGACGATCACCGTGATGCTCGGCGGCCCCAGCGCCGAGCGCGAAGTTTCCTTGAGCAGCGGCGCCGGGGTCGTCAAGGCGCTGCGGTCCCTCGGCCATACCGTGTTCGAGCTGGATCCCAAAACGCCGAACTGGGTTCTGCCGCCCCGGACCGAAGTCGTCTGCCTCGCGCCGCTTCACGGAACCTACGGCGAGGACGGGACCGTTCAGCAGCAACTCGAGGCGCTGGGCGTGCCTTACACCGGCTGCGACGCCCTCTCGAGCCGGATCGCCTTCGACAAGGCCGAGACGAAACAGCGCTGCCTCGCAGCCGGGATTCCCACCGCCAAATTCCTGGTCATCGACTCGGAAAAAACTCCATGGCCGATGGGCTGGCAACCCCCGGTGGTCGTCAAGCCGGTTCACCAGGGGTCGAGCGTCGGTCTGCAATTCGTCGAACGCGTCTCCGACTGGAGTGCGGCCTTGCAGGAGGCCTTTCGCTTCGATTCGCAGGCGCTGGTCGAGGAACAAATCCAGGGCCGTGAAACCACCGTCGGAATCCTGGATGGCAGGCCGCTGCCGGTCGTCGAAGTCCGGCCGAAATCCGGCGCCTATGATTACCGGAACAAATACACACCCGGCTGCACGGAGTATCTTTGCCCGGCCCCATTCGAGGAGGCGGTGGCGCGGCGGATTCAGAACGCCGCCCTCTGCGCGTTCCAAGCGATCGGCGGACGCGACTACGCGCGGGTGGACGTCTTGGTGCGCCCGACCGGCGAGCCGGTGGTGCTCGAGGTCAACACGCTCCCGGGCATGACGCCCACCAGCCTGCTGCCCAAGGCCGCCGCCGCCGCGGGAATCGGTTACGAGGAATTGTGCCGGCAAATCATCGACCTGGCGATCCGGCGGACGCCCGGTTCGCGGCCCGTCCCCGGCCGGGGTTGACGGCACCCTGAACAGAGCCGGCGGCGAGACGCCGGCGGCAAACGAAAAAATGTGGTTCAAACATAAAATAAAAAACCGGCGAACAGCCCGCGCTCAGGATGTGCTCGACGTGAAACTCCGCTCGAGCCGCCTCCGGGCCGGACGGACACGGCTCGCGAGCATCACGCTCGCCGTCTGCTTCGGAACCCTTCTCGGCCTCTATTGTCTGTGGCAGGCGGGCGAATGGGCGCTCGACCGGCTGATCTATGACAATAAATCCTTCGCCATCCAGCAAATCGACGTGGTGACCGACGGCGTGATTTCCGCCGACCAGCTTCGGCGTTGGAGCGGCGTCAAAACGGGAGACAACCTCCTGGCACTCGATCTCGCCGGCGTGAAACGCAACTTGGAACTCGTCCCCATGATCGAATCCGCTTCGGTGGAACGCATTCTGCCGGGCACCCTGCGCATCCAGATCACCGAACGCGAACCCGTCGCACAAGCCCGCGTGCCCCGACCCCGCGCCGGCGGCGGACTCGATGTCTTGGTTTTCGAGATCGATTCCGAAGGATGCGTGATGTTTCCGCTCGATCCCCGGCAACGCTCCGTCCCGCTGGCCCCGGGAGACGACCAACTGCCCGTCATTTCCGGGATCAACGTCTGCGAGCTGCAACCCGGGCGCAAGATCGAGTCCGCCCAGGCGCGCGCCGCGCTGCAGTTCCTCGCCGCATTCGAAAGCTCCCCCATGGCCGGCCTCGTGGAGTTGAAGAGAATTGACGTCTCCGAGCCCGAAGTGTTGGTCGTCACAACCGGACAGGGAAGCGAAATCACCTTCGGACCGGAGAATTTAGACCGGCAGTTGCCCCGCTGGCAGGCCGTCCACGAACTCGGACTCAAAATGAACAAGGTCATCGCAACCCTGGATCTGGCCGTGCCCAACAACGTCCCTGCACGCTGGCTCGAAGCGAGCGCCCTGCCCCCGTCCACCCCCAAAACCGCCAAACCTCTACGCATCAGGAAGAAAAATGTTTGACGCCTCCACTATCATCGTCGGATTGGAAGTCGGCACGTCCAAGGTCTGCGCCGTCGTCGGCGAAATGAACCCGGAAGGCACGCTCAATATCGTCGGCCTCGGCCAGTCCAAATCCCGCGGCGTGCGCAAAGGCGAAATCTGCGACGCGCCGACGGCGGAGGAAGATGTGCGCAACGCCATCGTCGAAGCCGAGAAGATGGCCGACGTCGAAATCCGCAGCGCGTATCTGGGTGTCACCGGAGGCCACATTCGCGGGTTCAACAATCGCGGGGTGCACCCCGTCGTGTCGGCTGACCGCGAGATTTCCGAGGAGGACGTCCAGGATGTCGTTAAAAACGCAAAAACCATCAATCTCCCGGCTCAAAATCATGTCATCCATGCCATCCGCCAGCACTTCCTCGTCGATGGACAGGACGGCATCACCAACCCCGTCGGCATGCTCGGCGCCCGCGTCGAGGTGGACGTCCACGTCGTGCACGGAAACCTGAACCGGCTCCAGAACGCAATCCGTACGGTCAAAGGTCTTCAGCTCGAAGTGGACGAAATCGTCTTCAACGGCCTGGCCTCGTCTCTCGCCCTGCTCAATAACGAACAGAAGGAATTGGGCGCGCTGGTCATCGACATCGGCGGTGGCACCACCGATTACGTCCTCTATGCCGACGGGGTCATCAAACACGTCGGCGTCCTCGCTGTCGGCGGCGACCATGTCTCCAACGACCTCGCTTACGGCCTGAAGGTGCCGCTCGGCCGGGCGGAACAATTGAAGCTCGAACA
>JBEKFT010000034.1:0-8164 GCA_050013175.1 Verrucomicrobiota bacterium | reverse complement strand
CTTCTTCTCCAGTGGCAGCCCGCGGGCGACAATCTCGGCGGTTTCACGCGCCCGGGCCAGCGGGCTTGAAAAGACGGCGTCGAATGAAACCTCCATCTGGCGCAGCGCGTGCGCCAAGAGTTTCGTTCGCTGGATGCCCTTGGGCGTCAGCGGCCGGTCGTTCTCTTTGTAGCGCGGGTCGCCGTGTTCGACGGCATCTCCGTGTCGGAGGATATAAAGTTTCATTCGTGCAAATCCGGTGTTCGCGAATGGCGGAGTCGGGGATTACATTGACTCCAAAGCTGATTTTTCGCCATAAGGAAATGGCGGGAAAACGCCCGCGGGCCCATCTTGGCTCTGCCCCGATCCCAAAAAGGCCGGATCGCGACGTTCTGGGCGTGCGGGAAGGACCGGAACGGGTAGCATGGGCGACCCGCTTTACACACGGCCTCTGAAGGCCGCGCGCCCTTGCCCGCTTTTCTCCTCTATTGTGACAATCCGGTTGCGGTTCACTTTTATGCTTGGCGGGGGAAGGCCGGCTGTTCTAATCACTCCATGGACCCTATCCGGCGCGCGGTGATCGACGTGGGCACCAACTCGGTCAAGTTGTTGGTGGCTGACGTGGCCGGGCGCGACGTGCGTCCGGTCTGGGAGGGCAGCCGGCAAACCCGCCTGGGGAGCGGCTTTTACGAAACCCGTTGGCTGCAGCCTGAGCCCGTCGCCAGGACCGCCGAAGCCGTCGCTGCTTTTGCCAAAACCGCCCGTGAGAACAAGGCCGGGGCCGTCCGGGTGATCGCCACCAGCGCGGCGCGGGATGCCATGAATCCGGGGGAACTGGTCTCCGCCATCGAACGCGATTCGGGGCTCAAGGTGGAGATCATTTCCGGCGACCAGGAGGCGGAGTGGGTGTTTCAAGGCGTCACCACGGACCCGGAGCTGGCGACCCAGCCGCTGTTGCTGCTGGATGTCGGGGGTGGCAGCACGGAATTCATTCTGGGCCAGGGCGGGCACAAGCATTTTCAGGCGAGTTTTCCGCTGGGCACCGTCCGGCTCATGGAGCGGTTGCCGCACAGGGATCCACCCAAACCAGCAGAACTCGCCGCCTGCCGCCGGTGGCTGGGGGATTTTCTTTCGCGGCAAGTTCAGCCCAAGCTCGAGCCGGCAATGCAACGGGAGGCAACGGCCTGTTCCGAGAAGGGAGCGTTGCGATTCGTCGGCACCGGAGGAACGGGGAGCATTCTGGCGCGGATGGAAGGGCAGTGGGACGACTTCGACCGTGGGCGCATCGAGGGGACGCGGTTGAGTCTGGAGCGGGTGCGCTGGCACGTGGAGCGGCTGTGGAGCCTGCCCCTGGCGCGGCGGCAGGAGATTTCGGGGCTGCCCGGCAATCGGGCCGATGTGATCCTGGCGGGTGCGGCCATTTACGAGGCGGTGATGGAGCAATTCGGGATTTCCGAATTGCGCATCAGCACGCGCGGGCTCCGATTCGCCGCGGTGATGGAGGCGGAGCCCGCAGAGCATGCGGGGTGAGCTTAATCTTCGGCGAACAGGTATTCCAGGTCTGCTTTCGACAGGCTGCGGGCGAAGCCTTCTTCGCCGAGGACGTCGGCGATGGTTTGGGCCTTGCTCTGCTGCAGTTCCCAGATTTTTTCCTCGACGGTTCCGGGCGAGATCAGGCGGTAGGCATTGACGGTTTGGGTCTGGCCGATGCGATGCGAGCGGTCGATCGCCTGCGCCTCGACTGCGGGATTCCACCACGGGTCGTAGAGCACGACATAGCTGGCGGTCGTGAGGTTGAGCCCAGTGCCGGCGGCGCGGAGGCTGAGCAGGAACACGCCGGCATTCGGATCGTTTTGGAAGGCGCTGACAACCTGTTGCCGGTCCTTGGTCTGGCCGGTCAGAATGTGAGTGGGGATCTGGCGTTCGCGGCATTCCTTTTCGAGCAGTTCGAGCATCTGCACGAACTGGCTGAAGAGGAGGACCTTTTGCCCCTCCGCCAGCAGCGAGTCCAGCAGCTCGAACAGGGTCTCGGTCTTGCCCGAGAGCGAATCGTTGCCGACGAGCCTGGGATGGCAGCAAATCTGGCGCAGGCGCGTGAGGGCGGCGAGCACATGGATTTTGCTTTTGTTGACGCCCTTTTCGGCGACGACCTGCATGACCTGGTCGCGGCTGCGCCGCAATTCCGCGAGATACAGTTTGCGCTGCTCGTCGGCCAACTGGCAGTCCCGGCGTTGTTCGATGCGGTCGGGGAGGTCTTTGGCAACGTGCTTTTTGAGCCGGCGCAGGAGCAGGGGGCGCAGCTTGGCGGAAAGGCGGCGACGCGCGATGCGCTGTTCCATCTCCGCGTTTTCGACGCCGCGCGGTTCGTAGGTCTCGAGGAAATACTCCTGGTTGCCGAGATAGCCGGGCTGCACGAAATCGACGATGCTCCAGAGATCGAGGAGGCGGTTTTCGAGCGGCGTGCCCGTCAGGGCGAGGCGGTATTCGGATTTCAATTGCTTGACGGACTGGGTTACCTGCGCGCCGGGATTCTTGATGAACTGCGCTTCGTCGAGGATCACCGCGCGGAATGAAAACTTCTGGAATTCCTCCAGGTCGCGGCGGAGCAGCGCATAGTTTGTCACGATCAGGTCGTGCTGCGGAATCTGTTTGCGCAGGTTGTGACGCGCCTCGCCGCTTTCGAGCACGAGCACTTTCAGGTGGGGGGTGAACCGGTTGGCTTCGCGGCGCCAGTTGTGCAGCACGGAAGCCGGGCAGATGACGAGCGATGGCTTTTGATTTTTCCGGTTCTGTTCCTTGAGCCAGGCAAGCCAGGCCAGCGTCTGCAGCGTTTTGCCCAGGCCCATGTCGTCCGCGAGGATTCCGCCGAGCCGGATGTGCGTAAGGTGACACAGAAAATCGAATCCGTCCTTCTGGTAAGGCCTCAGTTCGGCCTGAACGTTCGCGGGCAATGGCGTCGCCGGAATCCCCTTGAAATCCTTGAGCCGCTCGCGGAGCGCCCGGGCCTGGGGCGAATCGCCGAAGCGTTTGAGTCCGTCGTCATCGAGGTGGGCGGCCTGCTCGAGGCCGATGCGCTGGGGCACCGGCACCAGGCCGTCAACGCCCAGATCCGCCATGGCCTCGTGCACCGACTGCACGGCGAGTGGATCCAGTTCGACCCAGCCCGAATCCGGCAGTTTGACGAAGCGGCTGGTGGCGGAGGCCAGGCGCTGCAAGTCCGCGGGGGTGAGTTTGAGTCCTTCCTGCTCCCATTCGGTGGAAACGGCCAGCCAATCGATGCCGCTGCCTTTGACGACGAGCCGGGGCTTCAGTTGACGCGGCGCCAGGAAGAGGCGGTGGAATGCGGGGTTGCCGAGGTACTCGGCCCCGGCCGGGCGATTGGGCCACGCCCGGGCAAGCGTGCCCAGAAAGTTTTCATTGGCGTCGCCGACCCACAAGCCCGGTTCGGGCGTGAACCAATCCAGTTGCCTCAACCACAGGGTTGCCGGCTCGAGGCGCGGGTCGTCGAGGATCTCCGGTTTGCCGGCTGCCGGCTTGCGGGGGGCATTCAATTGCCATTCGTGGCCGTTCCAGAACCAAATGCTTTGGTCGCGCTGGCTCCGGGCGAGGAGGCGAAGCCGGACGGTGTCATCGAGCAGTTCGAAGACGAACTCCGGCGCGGCGGGGTGGGTGACGCAAAGTCCTTCCCAGTCCACGCCCTGGCTGGCCTGGGTCCGGCGCAGATGGGTCAGCAGCCGGTGGCTCAATTTTCGCACCGGCACGGCCGGCTTGTCCGTCCACAGCTCGATCACAGACGCGGGAGGCGCGTTGCGGAGCAGGTAGAAGCTATTCCCGGCGAGGGCCAGCGGAGGCTGGCTGACGAAGAACCGGACTTCGGGCAAAGCGCGGCTCTCGCCGTCGGGCAAGGTCAGCCGGTGGGTGAAGGAAAGTTCGTGGTCGCCATTCACGAGGTGCGGGGTCAGCTCCGCGACAAGTCCGTGGAATTGAAGAAGTTTTCCATCCATCGATTCGAGGCGCGAGGTGCGCCCCCAGCGCGCCAGCCACTGAAACAATTCGACCGGCGTCAGCCGCATTTCCCCGGATCCGGGAGCCTCCTCCTGGCGATCCGGATAGGTCGAGGCCAGCCATTGAATGAACTCCCAGTCACCCGGGCGAAACAGTTCCTGTTCGTGGGCCGCGCGCGTGGTCAACTCGATGATCTCCTGAAGCGAGCGCATTTTTTCGCCGGTGCGCGGGCGCATCAAATGGAACTGGACCACGAGCCCGCAGCGGGCGGGCTGATCGGCATCCGGTTCCGGCCGGCAGAGGACGCGCAAGGAGGCGCGGGGCGATTCGAGGTGGACCGGCTTCGGGGGGAAGAGCCAGTTTTCAAGTTCTCGCACCAGCTTTTGTTCCTGCTCGGCCTCCTCCACTTCCGCGAACCTGCGGGGGTTGGCGTGTGCCGCCAGTTCGGTGGGTGGCGACCGGTGCGCGCGAAGGAAAAGGAAGGCAAGCTCCTCCAGACGCGCGCCGCCCCGCGCGGCCAGCAACCGCGGCCACCAGTCCGTTGCCGGGAAGTCCTTGCGGGAAAGCGATAGCCGTTCGAAATAATCTTCGAGCAACAGCCACGCCCGCTGGGAATCCGCACAGACCGAAAAGTTCTTCAGGATGTCTTCGCGTTCGGCCACCGTCGCTTTGGAGTCGGACAGTTCCCGACGCAGATCCGCGAACGCGCCATAGGTCTGCGACAGGACTTTATGGTGCGCGTCGTATTTTGTCGTGCTGCCGGAGCGCGAGCCATCGTCGTTTCTGATTAGAGCCTTTGCCATTCTGATTAACCGCAACCAACCAAACCACGCGGGCTATCATCTCGACACAGACAGGCCATTTGGGTCAATGAGAAACCGCAAGAATTTTGTTCGTGCAGGAGTGGGGAGGGCGCAGGGCGGGCGGCAAAAAATGCCCGTCGGGTTCTGGGTCGAAGATCTTCCCTCTTCATCGGCGTCCTGTCCATTCCCGACGACCCGACTTTCACGAACTATTTGCGCTTCTTCCCGCCGATTTTCTTCTCGAGCGCGGCGACCCTGCGGAACAGTTCGGGCAGGTGGTGCAAGGCGATCATCTGGCGTTTCGCCTGTCCGTCCGGTTGCGCCGGGTATCCGAACCATTTTTCACCGGCCGGAATATTGTGCATCACGCCGGACTGCGCCGCGACGGATGCGCGATCGCCGATGGTTAAATGACCTGCCAGGCCGACCTGGCCGGCGAGGCAGACGTGGTTGCCGAGCTGGGTGCTTCCGGCGATGCCGGCCTGGGAGATGACGAGGCAATGATCCCCCAGCACCACATTGTGAGCGATTTGAACCAGGTTGTCGATCTTCGAGCCTTTGCCGATAAGGGTGGGCCCGAGCGCCCCGCGATCGATCGTCACGTTGGCGCCGATCTCGACGTCATCCTGGATGATGACGTTCCCGATCTGGGGCACTTTGCGGTGGATTCCGTCGTCCTGGACGTAGCCGAACCCGTCCGAGCCGACGACCGTGCCGGAGTGGATGCGGACGCGATTGCCGATTTCCGTGCGTGGATAGAGTGTGACGCCGGGGAACAGTTTCACCTCCTCGCCGAGACGGCAGTTTTCTCCGACATGATCGCCGCCCTGCAGGACCGACTTCAGGCCGATCTGGACTTTCTCGCCAACAACACAGTACGGCCCGACGTGGGCCGAGGGGTCCACCCGGGCGGAGGAGGCGATGACGGCCGTGGGATGAATGCCTGCGGGGAAAACGGGTTCGGGAAAAAACACCGCCATCACCTTGGCGAAGGCGATTCGCGCGTTCGCAACACGAATCAATACTTTGCGCGACGCAAAGGCTCCGTCCACGATGATGGCCGACGCCATGCTTTGTTCCGCGCGCGCGAAATAGTCGGCGTTCTCCGCGAACGTCAGGTCGCCGGACTGGGCGCGATCGGCGGGCGCGAAGTTGTTCAACAGGACGGAGCCATCGCCCAGGACCTCGCCTTGCAACAATCGGGCAATTTCAGCAGCAGTAATTGGCATAAGCAATTTTCGGAGAACAACTTGTCTTCTAGGGCACCCCATCTGATGCCTGGCTTTCTCGATGCACAAAGCGAGTCCAACAGGGTGGCTCGCAAGTCATTCATTGACTTGAAAAACGAGGGTCACTATAAAGTTCATGGACGCTAATTCAATCCCAACTTTTTATGGCAAGAACACTGCGTGTTGGCATGGTGGGTTATCGCTTCATGGGAAAGGCCCACTCCAACGCCTGGCGTCAGGCTCCCCGATTCTTCCCGTTGAAGGGGCACATTGAGATGCACACCCTCTGCGGGCGCAATTCCGCCGCGTTGCAGTTGGCGCGCGCGCAACTGGGATGGCAGCGGGCCTGCACCGACTGGCGGGAGTTGGTGGAATCGCCGCTCATCGACATCGTGGACATCACCACGCCCAACGACAGTCATGCGGAGATTGCGATTGCGGCCGTGCAGAACGGCAAGCATGTGCTCTGCGAAAAGCCGATGGCGCTGAATGTGAAGCAGGCTCAGGCGATGCTTGCCGCCGCGCAAAAATCCAAAGTCGTTCACATGGTCTGCCACAACTACCGCCGCATCCCGGCGATTGCGTTGGCGAGGAAGCTCATCAGCGAAGGCGCGCTGGGGCAGATCTACCACTATCGGGCCCGTTACGCGCAGGACTGGATCGTGGATCCGGAATTCCCACTGGTATGGCGCCTGCAAAAGAACCGCAGCGGCAGCGGCGCGCACGGAGACATCAACGCGCACATTCTGGATCTGGCGCGATACCTGGTGGGGGAATTCAAGGAAGTCTGCGGCCTGCTGCACACCTTCATCCACGAACGTCCGCTCGCAGACGCCGGCGGCAAAGCCCTCTCCCTTCCGGGCAAAACCCCGCGAAAGATGGGCAAAGTGACGGTCGATGATGCGGCAATGTTCCTGGGCCGGTTTGAGAACGGGGCGCTGGCGAACCTGGAGGCGACACGGCTTGCGCCCGGCCGGAAAAACCGGATCGAGATCGAAATCAATGGCAGCAAGGGTTCGCTGTATTTCGATTTTGAAGACATGAACCGTCTGAAGTTCTTCGAGACCGGAAGCGCGACGGATCGCCAGGGCTTCCGCGACATCCTCGTGACACAACAGGGGGGTGTCCATCCGTACGTCGGCCACTGGTGGCCACCCGGCCATATCATCGGCTACGAACACACGTTCGTTCACACCATCGCCGATTTCGTCAACGCGTGCGTGGAGGGGAAACCGGTCCGGCCGAGCTTCGAGGACGGGTTGAAGAACCAGCGCGTGCTCGAGGCCGTGGAAGAGTCCGCAACATCAGGCAAGTGGGTGAAGGTGTGACAGGGCGGAAGCAATCTGGATTTGGATCGACCTAGTCCGCGCCGTCCACGATCTGGCAGACGATGGGGGTGAGTTTCACTCCGGTCCGCTCCTCGTATTTGCGGGACATGTGCTGCATAAAGCTCTCTGCCTGGTGGTAGGCGACCAGGTTGATGGTCGCGCCGCCAAAACCGCCGCCGGTCAAGCGGGCCCCGAGGCATCCTGGGTGTTCGCGGGCCAATTCCACGAGGATATCCAGCTCGCGCGTGCTGTTTTTCAGGAAGTCACGCGAGCTTTCGTGGCTTTGGAACATGTATTGGCCGAACTGCCTGTGATCGTCTTCGCGCAGGGCCCGCGCGCCGGCTGCCACACGGGCGATTTCGCCGGTCACATGGCGGGCGCATTCGTATTCACGCCGGGTCAACCGTGATTTGCCGGCTTCAACCTGCTTCAGTTCGACCGACCGGAGCGCACGGACTCCAAGCTTCTTTGCCGCCGATTCGCAATTCTCGCGCAGTTCGTTGTATTCACCGCCGACCAGGGCATGTTTGACGCCCGAGTTGCAGACGATGATCGCCTCGCCGGGCATGGGCGCATGTTCGACGTGGAGCGATTGGCAGTCGATGTCGATGACGCTCCAGGCTTTGCCGTAGAGTGAGGAAATCTGGTCGAGGACGCCGCAGTTGACGCCGACGAATTCGTTTTCCGCGGCTCGACACAACTTGGCGATTTGGAGCCGTTCCCCGGGGGACAGCGGTGGCAGCTCGCCGCGGCTGTCGCGGGCGGGCGGAGTGGCCGCAGCGCCGGTTGCGCCGAGACTGAACGGATAAAGCCGCCGGAC
>JBEKFT010000033.1:0-8182 GCA_050013175.1 Verrucomicrobiota bacterium | reverse complement strand
CACTCCGCACACCCATTTCAAGGCGGAGGTGTACGTGCTGTCGAAGGAGGAAGGCGGCCGCCATACTCCGTTCTTCACGAACTATCGTCCGCAGTTTTACTTTCGCACCACCGACGTGACGGGCACGGTTGCCTTGCCGCAGGGGGTGGAAATGGTGATGCCGGGCGACAATGTTTCAGTCGAGGTGACGGTGATCGCGCCGGTGGCCATGGAGCGGGGCCAGCGGTTCGCCATTCGCGAGGGCGGCCGCACGATCGGCGCCGGCCGCGTCACGGACATCATCGCATAACTATCGGCGAGTAATCCGGGAGCGCGGAGAGAAGACAATCGCCGCCTCCCCTTTTGGTCGGTCGGAATGCGGTTGCTCGACGGCGAGTAGGGCGTTAGCTCAATTGGTAGAGTAGCGGTCTCCAAAACCGTCGGTTGGGGGTTCGAGTCCCTCACGCCCTGCCAGCCCAGCCGGAGAGGTGGCAGAGTGGTCTATTGCGGCGGTCTTGAAAACCGCTTCGGCTTAACCGCCGACGGGGGTTCGAATCCCTCCCTCTCCGCCAGAGCCTGTGAATAATTTAACGAAACTTTTGATTTGGGCGGTGGTGGTCGGGGTGGTCTTCGCCATTTTATGGTGGAAAGGCTATCTCCTGCAGGTTTCCAATTACGTCCAGGGGACCCGCGAAGAATTGCGCAAATGCACCTGGCCGACCTGGGATGAACTGAAAGGTTCGACCGTGCTCATTGCTGTGGCGATCGTGCTGTTGGGCGCGTTTATCGTCACCGCGGATTACATTTTTTATTACGTGATGTTGTGGATCTCGAAGGTGTAAGGCAACTAATCATGCGAAGCCAGTGGTTTGTCATCCATACACTCTCCGGCCAGGAGCAGAAGGTCAAGGAGAGCATCGAAAAACGCATCAAGAGCGAGGAAATGGCCGAGTACGTCAAAGAAGTGCTCGTTCCCATGGAGAAAGTCGTCGAAGTCCGGAACCAGAAAAAGACCGTTTCGACGCGCAAGCTCTGGCCGGGCTATGTTTTTGTGGACATGACCCTGCTCGACGAAGACAACCACATCATCGAAAAGCCCTGGTATTTCATCAAGGAAACCCAGGGCGTCATCGGGTTCGTCGGCGGGGAACCACCGACGCCGACGCCGGCGGAAGAGGTCGAATCGATCAAGGCCCAGATCTCCGCCTCGGAGGAGACGGAGCGGCCCAAGGTCAGTTTTGATGTCGGCGAGACGGTGAAGATCAACAACGGCCCGTTCCTTAATTTCAGCGGCGTCATCGAGGAAGTCGAGCCGGAGCGCGGCAAATTGAAGGTCACGGTCAACATTTTCGGGCGCAACACGCCCGTCGAGCTGGAGTATTGGCAGGTGGAGAAAGCCTGAAGTGAGTTAACGAGTTTGAGCGTATGAGAGTGTGCGATTTAACGGTTCAACGAGTCGAAGACAATGGCTAAGAAAATAACAGGAATCATCAAGTTGCAGATCCCGGCGGGACAGGCCAACCCGGCCCCCCCCGTCGGCCCGGCCCTCGGCCAGCACGGCGTCAATATCATGGGCTTCTGCAAGGAATTCAACGCCGGCACGAAAGCCGATGCGGGCCTGATCATCCCCGTGGTGATCACGGTGTATCAGGACAAATCGTTCACGTTCATCACGAAGTCGCCGCCGGCCTCCGTGCTGCTCAAGAAAGCCGCCGGCATCACCGCCGGTTCCAAGGAGCCCAACAAGGAAAAAGTGGGGAAGGTGACGCGCAAGCAGGTGATGGACATCGTCAAATTGAAAAGGAAGGACCTGAACGCGACCTCCGAAGACGCCGCGTTCCGGGTCGTCGCCGGCACAGCCCGCAGCATGGGCATCGAAGTCGTCGGATAAAAGCGTCAGTTGCCGCGCGCCCGGTCGCGCGACACATTAACAAACAGCCGCGGGAGAGCCGAAAGCTCGCTGGCACCGCAACGAAAACCGAATGCCTAGCAAACGATACAAAAAAGCGCTGGAACTGGTGGATAAGACGAAACAATATCCGCTCAAGTCCGCTGTCGAAGTCATCGCCAAGTTTCCCAAGGCCAAGTTCAACGAAACCGTGGATCTGGCGTTTCGCCTCGGCGTGGATCCGAAGCATTCCGACCAGATGGTGCGCGGGACTGTCCCGCTTCCGCATGGCAGCGGCAAGATGGTGCGCGTCCTCGTCTTTGCCAGGAGCGGCCCGACAGCCGACGCGGCCAGGACGGCCGGTGCGGAATACGTCGGCTTCGAGGACATGATCAAGAAATGCCAGGAAGGGTGGTCTGATTTTGATGTTGCGATCGCCACGCCGGAAGCGATGGCGGAAGTCCGCAAGCTCGGCAAGGTGCTCGGTCCGCGCGGACTGATGCCCAATCCCAAGACGGGCACCGTCACGGAGGACACGGCCAAAGCCGTGAAGGAAGTCAAAGCCGGCCGCGTCGAGTTCAAGATCGACAAGGCGGCCAACATCCACGTGCCCATCGGCAAAGCGTCGTTCAGCGCGACTCAGATCGAGGAAAATGCCCGTGCGGTCATCGAGGCCATTGTCAAAGCCCGGCCGCACAGCGCCAAGGGCACCTACATTCACACGTGCACCCTCTCGGCGACGATGAGCCCGCCGGTGTCCGTGGACGTGAAGGAGTTTGCGGGGCACTGACGGGAACGACGCAATGAATTAACGATCCAGCGATTTAACGAACCAAGATCATGCGCGCCGAAAAGCAAAGTTTGACCAAAGATTACGTGGGACGGCTCAACGCCTCGCCGTTCTTCATTGTGGTGGATTACAAGGGCCTGAACGTGGGGCACATGACCGAACTCCGCAGGCGCCTGAACAAGGCCGGCGCGGAAGTGCACGTGGTCAAGAATTCCATCTTCCGCATCGCGGCCAAGGAAGCCGGGGTCGGCGACCTGGACGGCACCCTGACGGGCCAGCTCGCGGTGGTCACCGGGCAGAGGGACATTTCCACCGCGGCCAAGGTCGTGAAAACATTCGGCGCCGAGTTCGACCGGCTGAAGGTCAGGTTCGGCTGCCTGAACAACCAGCGCTTGGCGGACACGGAGATCATGACCCTGGCGGATCTGCCGTCGATGGAGGCCTTGCGCTCGAAGTTGCTTGGGGTGTTGAACGCACCGGCGACGAAACTGGTCAGATTACTCAATACGCCGGCCAGCCAGATGGCGCGCGTGCTGCAGGCGCGCGTGGAGAAGGGCTGAATTTTCGGATTTCCTCCCCGCTGAAGCCGGCGCGGAGGGAAACACACAAACAACAACGTAAATCGTCGGTTTGCAAGCTGTGAACTGAAACCATCCGCGGCTGCGGAGGACGACGAGACGAAATGAAAGGTACTATGGCTCTGGACAAAGCAAAAATCGTGGACGAACTGAGCAATGCGACGGTCATCGAGATCGCCGACCTCGTGAAAGAACTGGAATCCAAGTGGGGTGTGACCGCCGCCGCGCCCGTCGCCGTGGCCGCCGCCGCCGGTGCCGCAGGCGGAGCCGCCGCCCCTGCCGCCGCCAAGGATACATTCGACGTCATCCTGACCGGCGTCCAGGCGGACAAGAAAATCGCCGTCATCAAGGCCGTTCGCGAAGTGAAGGCCGGGCTCGGGCTCGCGGAAGCCAAGGCTCTGGTGGAAGGCGCTCCGAAACCGATCCTGGAGGGAGCGAACAAGGCTGATTCGGATGCGGCCAAGAAGAAACTGGAAGAAGCGGGCGGCAAAGTGGAAGTCAAGTGATCGGCGAATGATTTGGGGCGGCGGCCTCCCGCCGTGGCGGGACCGCCGCCCCGCTTCGCCTGTTGAACCTGAAGATTTGGAATTCATTAGATTAGCGTATAAAATGACAGCGATGCCGCCGTGGGCGGCTTGAGAGCCGGCAAGTCTATCCTGGACGCAGGGTGCTTGCCTTATGTCGTTTAGTAGAAAAAAAACGGACCGGCGAATCGGCCGGTCACTGTGAAAAGGTCAAAATGCCAGCTCGCGTTACAGAACGAATCAACTTCGGTAAAATCCGTGAGATCATCGCTCCGCCGAACCTGATTGAATTGCAGACGAATTCCTACCGGGAATTCCTCCAGGCGGACCTGGCTCCATCCCGGCGAAAGAACCTCGGGTTGCAGGCCGTGTTCACCGAGGTCTTCCCCATCGAGAGCTACGATGGAAAATGCGTGCTCGATTTCCACTCCTACGAGATCGGCGAGCCGAAGTTGGACTGGCTGGAATGCCTGCGGGAGGGTCTGACCTATGGCGCTCCCCTTTATGTCACCTTCCTGCTGAAGGAGGAAAAGGGCGCGAAGGAGGAGAAGGTTTTCATGGGCGAACTCCCGCTCATGACGCCTCAGGGCACGTTCGTGATCAACGGCGCCGAGCGCGTTATCGTGAGCCAGTTGCACCGCTCCCCCGGGCTGGCGTTCGAGGCAACGCAGCATCCCAACGGCAAGACGCTCCATTCCTTCCGCATCATTCCCGACCGCGGCTCCTGGTACGAAGCCCAGTTCGACACGGGCGACCTGCTCTATGTGTATCTCGATCGCAAGAAGCGCCGCCGGAAATTCTTGACCACGACCTTCTTCCGGGCGCTGAGTTTTCTGGACGCGGAAGGCAAGGACGGAAAGGCCAAGGACGCCGACAAGAACCGGGGGGCGGACGAGGAAATCCTGAGGCTCTTTTACGACCTCGAAGAGATGACCGTCAAGGAAGCGGAGAAGCGCGACGATCTCCCGAACAAGGTCCTCATTGAGGACGCCGTGGACCAGGAAAAGGGCCTGGTCGTGGCGCGCGCCTTCGAACCGCTGTCCAAGTCCGTCGTCAAGCAAATCGCCGAGCTGGGCGTCAGCCGGATCAAGGTGGTGGACACGACCGCCGACGACGGGATCATCATCAAATGCATGAAGAAAGATCCGGCGAAGAACGAGGAGGAGGCGCTCAAGGATATTTATCGCCGGCTCCGTCCGGGCGATCCGCCGACCGCCGCGAACGCGCGCGCGCTGATCAAACGGCTGTTCTTCGACGCCAAGCGATATGACCTGGGCCGCGTCGGCCGATATAAAATCAACCAGAAGCTCGGCATCAAGGGCGGCGACTCGCGCATCCTGACCAAGCAGGATCTGGTGGCCGCGACCAAGTACCTGCTTCGACTCAAGAAGGGCGAGGGGACCCTGGACGACATCGACCACCTCGGCAGCCGCCGGGTGCGCACGGTGGGCGAACTGCTCGCCAACCAATGCCGCGTCGGCCTCGCCCGCACCGAGCGCCTCGTCAAAGAGCGCATGACGCTCTTCGATCAGGGCGTCGAAGCCATGTCCCCGCAGAAGCTCATCAATCCCAAGGCGCTCTCGGCGGTCATTCGCGATTTCTTCGGCCGCAGCCAGCTCTCGCAGTTCATGGACCAGATCAATCCGCTGGCCGAGCTGACCCACAAACGCCGCCTGTCCGCGCTCGGGCCCGGCGGCCTGTCACGCGACCGCGCGGGGTTCGAAGTCCGCGACGTTCATCCGTCCCACTACGGCCGCATTTGCCCGGTGGAAACCCCCGAAGGCCCGAACATCGGCCTCATTGCGTCGCTGGCCACCTTCGCGCGGATCAACGATTTCGGGTTCCTGGAAACCCCTTATCGCAAGGTCGAAAACGGCAAGGTCACCGAAAAAATTGAATATCTGACGGCCGACCGCGAGGAAGCGTATTTCATCGCCCAGGCCAATTCGCCGGTGGACGACAAGGGCCGCTTCACGCAGGACCGCGTGGTCTGCCGCGGCAAGGGCGACTTCGTGGACCTGGAGCCGGCGCGCATCGATTACATGGACGTCTCGCCGAAGCAGCTCGTTTCGGTGGCCGCCAGCCTGATTCCGTTCCTCGAACACGACGACGCCAACCGCGCGCTGATGGGATCGAACATGCAGCGGCAGGCGGTGCCGCTGCTCGTGACCGAGGCGCCGTTCGTGGCGACCAATCTGGAAGAGCGGGTTGCCCGCGACTCCCGCGCCGTCATCGTCGCCGAGGAAGGCGGCAAAGTGGCTTCTGTCACCGGCTGCCAGATCGTCATCACCCCTGACGGCAAGCTGTCCGAGGGCAAGAAGAGAATCAAGACCGATACCGAAAGGGGCGTTTTCGTCTATCCGGTCCGTAAATTCATGCGGTCCAATGCCGCGACCTGCATCAACCAGAAAATCCTGGTGAAAAAGGGCGAAACGGTCAAGAAAAGCCAGGTCATCGCGGACGGCCCGTGCACCCGCGACGGCGAACTGGCGCTGGGACGCAACGTGCTCGTCGCGTTCATGCCCTGGAACGGGTATAACTTCGAGGACGCCATCCTCATCAGCGAGCGCATCGTGAAGGATGACGTTTTCACTTCGATCCACATCGATGAATTCGAGGTCAGCGCCCGCGATACCAAGCTTGGACCCGAGGAAATCACGCGCGACATCCCGAACCTGGGCGATGAAGCGCTCAAGAACCTCGGCTCCGACGGCGTGATCCGCGTCGGCGCGGAGGTGAAACCGGGCGACATCTTGGTTGGCAAAATCACCCCGAAATCGGAAACCGAACTCGCGCCGGAAGAGCGCCTGCTGCGCGCCATCTTCGGCGAGAAGGCCGCCGACGTCAAAGATACCTCGCTCAAGGTCCCGTCCGGCACCTATGGCATCGTGATGGACGTCAAAGTCTCCTCCAAGAAGGAGTCGGATCGCGAAAAAGTGACCCTTTCCGAGGAGAAGAAACAGGCCAAGCAGGTCGAAGAGGAATATAAAAAGAAGACGGACGAACTGCGCGACCAGTTGACCGAAGCGTTGAGCAACATCCTGCTGGGTGAAAAAATCCCGCTCGACGTGGTGAACAGCGAGACCGGGGAAATCATCATTCCCGCGAACCGCAAGATTACCAAGACGCTCCTGCGCAAGCTGGCGATGGTCTATGACCGCATCGAGATCGATCCGTCCCCGATCCGCAACAAGATCAATGAAATCATCGGCAGCTTCAAAAAGAAGTTTGACGACCTGCAGATGCAGTACGACGAGGAGATCGAACGCGCCGAAGCCGGCGAGGGCGTGGACAGCGGCATCGTCAAATCGGTCAAGGTTTACATCGCTTCGAAGCGCAAATTATCCGTCGGTGACAAGATGGCCGGCCGCCACGGGAACAAGGGCGTGGTCGCCAAGATCGTCGCCGAAGAGGACATGCCGTTCCTCGCGGATGGAACCCCGGTGGACATCGTGTTGAATCCGCTGGGCGTGCCCTCGCGGATGAACGTCGGCCAGGTGCTCGAAACGCACCTTGGCTGGGCCGCCCAGTTCCTGGGATTGAGATTCGCCACGCCCGTGTTCGACGGGATCAAGGAAAAGGACATTCGCGGTTATCTGCGGCAGGCTGAACTGCCGGATAACGGGAAAACGCATCTATTCGACGGCCGTAGCGGCGAGAAGTTCGACCAGGAGGTGGTGGTGGGCTACATCTACATGATGAAGCTCGGCCATCTTGTGGCGGACAAAATTCATGCCCGCGCGGTCGGTCCGTATTCACTCGTCACCCAGCAACCCCTGGGTGGAAAGGCCCAATATGGCGGCCAGCGCTTCGGCGAAATGGAGGTGTGGGCCATGGAAGCCTATGGCGCTGCCTATACACTACAGGAACTGCTCACCGTCAAATCCGACGATGTGCAGGGCCGCACGCGAATTTACGAAAGCATCGTCAAGGGCGATAACAGCCTGGAAGCCGGCATCCCCGAATCCTTCAACGTGCTCGTCAAGGAAATGCAATCCCTTGGCCTGGACGTCAAGGTCGGTTATTCCAACCCGGTCGATCAGGCGGCTGCCGAACCGGGAGCGGCCCTGGCGGCGGTCTAACGGCGGGATTTCAGTGCGGGAGAACACCCTAGAATTGAAACAGTATGATTAGCTCAAAAGAAAGCGCCCGGGAGTTGCTCGGGTTGGACAAGGTCAACCTCGTGGAGTACGTCGCGATCTCCGTCGCGTCGCCCGACGCCATTCGTTCCTGGTCCAAGGGGGAGGTCAAGAACCCCGAGACCATCAATTACCGGACGTTCAAGCCCGAAAAAGGCGGCCTGTTCTGTGAACGCATCTTCGGCCCGGTCAAGGATTGGGAATGCTCCTGCGGCAAGTACAAGCGCATCAAACATCGCGGTGTCGTTTGTGACCGTTGCGGCGTCGAGGTGACACTCGCCCGG
>JBEKFT010000032.1:0-11446 GCA_050013175.1 Verrucomicrobiota bacterium | reverse complement strand
AGCCGTCGCCACCCCGATAGGAACTGCCTTCGCCGACGTTAAATGGACAATCCGGCGCGGATTTTGTTCGGCGGAAAATAGTGCAGCGAAACTCCCGGCGAACCGCTCATGGTGGGGCGAGCGTCCTCGCAAGCCGCTGCGTGACATCGAACCGGATTGTCACCCGACGCCCCTGTTGTATAGTCCGCAGGCGTGCCCGTCCAGAACCGCATCGTAAAAGTCCGGAAACGAAACCGCGCGCTGGTCCGCTTCGACCAGGGACAGATCGGCCGCGCGCTGTTGCGGGCCGCGGAATCGATCGGCGGCTTTCGCGAGGATTTCCTGCCCGGAATCAACGACGCGCTCTTCGATGCGTGCGGGACAGACGCGCGCATCGCGGAATTCCTGTCGGATACGGTCGTCATCTGCCTCAATTCGGATCCGCACCATTTGATTTCCAATTTTCCGCCGACGATTGAGACGATCCAGGATGAAGTCCTGCACGCGCTCCAGAGTTATGGCTTTCAAAACACCGCCGACGCCTACGCCTGCTATCGCTGGGGTCGGCATTGGCTGCGGGAAGGCGCGCTGACCCGTGAGAAATTTGCCGGCAACGGATTCCCCCGGGCGCAGATGGAACAGACCCTCGCGTGGAACCGCGCGCGCGGCTGCGACACCGTCGCCGGCCTCAACGCGCTGGTGCGCGGCGGCGAAATCAAGGGGCTGGTCGCGGAATCGACGGCGCAGTACGAGCGTTCGCTCGACGAGGCGGCGGGCAAACTCATCGCCCGGCTGAACGCCGGCGACCGGATCCGCATGCTCTGGGTCAGCGGCCCGAGTTCCTCGGGCAAGACCACCACCACGGTCAAGCTCGTCGGGCGCCTGGAAAAACTGGGCCTGCGCCTCCTCATGTTGAACCTGGACGATTATTTCTGGTCGCTGGTCGATCATCCCACGGATTGGATCAACGATCGCAACTACGAAACGCCGGAGGCGCTGGACATCCAACTGCTGAACCGGCACCTGCGCGAACTGCTCGAGGGGGGCACCGTGGAAAAGCCCGTGTACAGCTTCAAGGAAGGCCGCTGCATCGAGACCCGGCCGATCCGTCTTCAGCACGACCAAATCCTCCTGCTGGATTGCCTCCACGGATTGTATCCGCCGATCACCGAGGGCATCGAGGCTGCAGCCCAATTCCGGCTCTATCTGGAATCCCAAAACATGCTGTACGAGGGCGACGGCAGCAGCCGGCGCCTGACGCGGTTTACCGACCTCCGGCTCATGCGCCGCATGGTGCGGGATGCGCGGCATCGCAATCACAACCCGCTGCGAACCCTCCTCCATTGGCATTACGTGCGCGCCGGCGAATTGTTCAGCATCCTCCCCCTGCGCGGGCTGGCGGATTGCGTCGTCAACAGCGGCTTTCCATTCGAGTTGCCCGCGCTCAAGCCCGTCCTGGCCGGGCGGAACGGGCTCCTGCCCCACCCGGACGCCTTCCGGAATTACGCCGGGTTCCTCGACGCCCGCATCCGCTATGAACGCATCCAAAACCTCATCGAGAGCGTGGAGGGACTGGAACCCGAACAGATCACGCGTCACGATCTGATCCCCGGCGATGCCGTCGTCCGGGAATTCATCGGCGGCGGCACGATCCGAATCCCCCATAACGAGTAGCTTCTGCATAAAGCAGTGGCAAGCCATCTGTGGGCATGATAAACAAATGCTCGTGTTGAACTCCGATCCAACCTCCGGCACGGCGCCCTCCCCGGTCCCATTCGGCCGTTTTTACCTTCAGGAACTCATCAACAGCGGCGGCATGGCTGACATCTGGATCGCCAAGGATTCCGACGGCAAGTATTACGCCCTGCGCCGGATGCACTCGCGTTACCGGTTCAACTATTTCGCAAAGCGCCGCTTCATGCGCGGCTGCGAAATCCTGGCCAAACTCTCCGATCACGAGCAGATCGTCGGCTACGTCGAGCATGGAAAGGTCCACGGACAGCCTTACCTGCTCATGGAGTACCTCGAGGCATCGAACCTGAAGGAATTGCACGCCCGGAGCGATCCGCTGCTGGCGGAAAATGTGGCGCAGATCCTCATCGACATGGCCTCCGGGTTGGAGCACATGCACGAGAACGGCTACATGCACCTGGATTTCAAACCGGAAAACGTGCTGGTGACGCGCAACGCCGGAGTGCGGCTCGTGGATTTTGACCTCGCCCGCCCGATCCCGGAGAAGCCGAAAAAGCTGAGGAAGAATCCCGGCACCCCCGGCTACATGGCGCCCGAGCAACTGCTGCGCGAACCCATCAGCCACCGCGCCGATATTTTTGCCTTCGGCGTCTCCGCCTACGAACTGCTCACGAACCAGAAGCCGTTCCCCGGCGACACCCCCGCCGAAATCCTGGCCAGACAACTGGACCGCTCGGGCTTCATCCCGCCTCGCGGACACAATCCCGACCTGCCGGCGAATGTCGAGCAGGTGATCCTGAAATGCCTGGAACTGCGCCCGGAAAAGCGGTATCCGTTCGTCAGCATCATGGCGCGCGAATTGAAGGCGGCGCTGTACGTGTGACGCGGCTCAATACCGGTAATGGTCCGGCTTGTAAGGCCCTTCGGCAGGCACACCGATGTAGGCCGCCTGTTTCTTCGTCAGCTTCGTCAGCTTCACGCCGATCTTATCGAGGTGCAGGCGGGCGACTTCCTCGTCGAGCTTCTTCGGCAGGCGATATACAGCGGGCTTGTAGCTGTCCTTGTTCTTCCAGAGGTCCAGTTGGGCAAGCACCTGGTTGGTGAACGAGTTGGACATGACGAAGCTCGGATGGCCTTCGGCGCAGCCGAGATTGACGAGCCGGCCCTCGGCCAACAGATAAAGACTGCGGTCGCCGGGCAGGTCGTAGCGGTCCACCTGCGGCTTGATGTTGACCTTGTGCACGCCCTTCGCCGTGTTCAACCGGTCCACCTGGATCTCATTGTCGAAATGGCCGATGTTGCACACGATGGCCTGGTCCTTCATCCGGAGCATGTGTTCGAGCGTGATGACATCGCAGTTTCCCGTGCAGGTGACATAAAGGTCGGCCTGCCCCAGGGTTTCCTCGAGCGTCGTCACCTCGAACCCTTCCATCGCCGCCTGCAGCGCGTTGATCGGATCGATCTCGGTGACAATCACACGGGCGCCGAAGCCGCGCAGCGAATGGGCGCTGCCCTTGCCGACGTCGCCGTAACCGCACACGCAGGCGGTCTTGCCGGCGATCATCACGCCGAGCGCGCGCTTGAGTCCGTCCGCCAGCGATTCGCGGCAGCCGTAAAGATTGTCGAACTTGGATTTTGTGACCGAGTCGTTGACGTTGACGGCGGGGACCAGGAGTTTGCCCGCTTCGAGCATCTGGTAAAGGCGATGCACACCCGTCGTCGTCTCTTCGCTCACGCCCTTCCATTCCTTCACGGCGGCGGTGAACCAGCCGGGGCGGTCCTTCGCGCATTTCTTGAGCAGATTCTTGATGACCTGTTCTTCGTGGCTCTCGCCGGGCGTGTTGACCCAGCCGCCGCCATGTTCCATTTCATAACCTTTGTGCAACAGCAAGGTGGCGTCACCGCCATCGTCCACGATCAGTTGCGGCCCCTTGTTGCCGGGATGCGTCAGTGCCGCGAGCGTGAAATCCCAGTATTCCTCGAGCGTCTCGCCCTTGAGCGCGAACACCGGAACGCCGGCACTCGCCATGGCCGCGGCGGCCTGGTCCTGGGTGCTGAAAATGTTGCAACTGGCCCAGCGCACGGAAGCGCCCAGTTCCATCAGCGTCTCGATGAGCACCGCGGTCTCGATGGTCATGTGCAGCGACCCGGAGATGCGCACGCCCGCGAAGGGCTTCTGCGGACCATACGTGGCACGGATCGACATGAGACCCGGCATTTCCTGTTCCGCCACGGAGATTTCCTTCCGGCCCCAGTCTGACAGGCTGATGTCCCTGACCCGGTAATCAGCCCTCGGCGCCGCCTTGCGGCTGGAAGCCGTCTTCTTTCCGTTGGTTTTGGTTAAAGTTGCCATAAGTGAGATTTGAGATTTGAGATTTGGCATGGAGTCAGGCGCCGATTCCCGGGCGGGCGGGCCGGCCATTGGCGCGGGCAGCGGCCTTTTGCAAGGTTGCGGCGGCGACGGGAGATTTGGCCGGGCTGACGGCCTTTTTGAGCGCATCCGTCTTGTCGGCCTTTTCCCAGGTGATGTCGGGATCGGTTTTGCCGAAGTGGCCATAGTTGGTCGTTTTCAAGTAAATCGGGCGAAGCAGATTCAGTTGCCTGATGATGTCCGCGGGTTTGAAGCTGAAGACTTCGCAGACCGCCCGCTCGATTTCCTCGTCGCTGACAGCGCCGGTTCCGAACGTGTTCACGCAGACCGAGACGGGATCCGGATAGCCGATGGCGTAGGCGAACTGGATTTCAGCGCTGGTCGCCAGGCCGGCGGCGACGATGTTCTTGGCCACGTAGCGTCCCATGTAAGCCGCGCTGCGGTCCACCTTCGAGGGATCTTTGCCGCTGAAGGCGCCGCCGCCGTGCCGCCCCATGCCGCCGTAACTGTCCACGATGATCTTGCGCCCGGTCAGGCCGGTGTCGCCCTGCGGCCCGCCGACGACGAACCGGCCGGTGGGGTTGATGAGGTACTTGGTTTCCTTCGTCAGGAGATGTTTCGGCAGGGTTTTACGGATGACTTCCTCGATGCAAAACTCCTGGATGGTGCCATGCTCCACGTCGTCGCTGTGCTGGGTGGAGATGACGACGTGGGTGATCGCCACCGGTTGATCGTTCACGTAACGGACGGACACCTGGCTCTTGGCGTCCGGCCGGAGCCACTTCACCCGGCCGCTCTTGCGGATCTTCGTCAGCGCGCGGCCCAGTTGGTGGGCGTACATGATGGGCGCCGGCATGAGCTCGGGGGTTTCGTTGCAGGCGTAGCCAAACATCAGCCCCTGGTCGCCCGCACCCTGTTCGGCCGTCTCCTTGCCCTTCGCCTTGCGCGCGTCCACGCCCTGCGCAATGTCGGGGCTCTGCGAGGTGATCGCATTCATGATCAACACCCGGTCGGCATGAAAAACGTCGTCCTCGTTCACGTAGCCGATCTCGCGGATGGCCCCGCGGGCGATGGCGTTGAAGTCGAGCTTCGCCTGGGTGGTGATTTCCCCGCCGACCACGACGAGGTTGCATTTGGCGTAGGTCTCGCAGGCGACGCGGCTGTGCCGGTCTTGGGCCAGGCAGGCGTCCAGGACGGCATCGGAAATCGTGTCACAAACCTTGTCCGGATGGCCTTCGCCGACGGACTCGGAAGAAAAGATGAAATTTTTGCTCATGAAAAAATGCCCGGGGTGTTCAAAATGTCATATTGACGTATCAGGATAAGATGATATATCTTGGGGACGCGGCGTCAACTGATATTTCAAGAAATGTTGATGCGGCCATTGCCATGATGTCCCCCACCCTGAAGTCATTGCGCGCCCTGTCCGATCCCACGCGGCTGCGGATCGTGGCGCTGCTGGAGAAGGACGAGTTGTCGGTGAACGAGTTGCAGGAGATCACGCGCCTGGGCCAGTCCCGCATTTCCACGCATCTGGGCTTGCTGCTGGAGCCGGAGCTGGTGCGTTCGCGCCGGGACGGCAAGCGGACGTTTTACCGGCTGGATTCACCGGCGGACGGCGCCGCGTCCGAGTTCATCCGGCTGGCGATCCGCGGGGCCCGGGAGCTGCCCGAGTATCCCGGCGACCAGATCAACCTGAAGCGCCTCCTGAATCGCCGCCGCGAACAGGCGCAGGTCTATTTCAACCAGATCGCGGGCCGCTTCGACCGGGTGTATGGGCCGGGCCGGTCCTGGCAGGCCTTCGGGCATTTGCTGCTGCGCATCCTGCCTCCGCTGGTGGTGGCCGATCTCGGTTCGGGCGAAGGGTTGCTGAGCGAACTGCTCGCGCGCCGCTGTCGGAAGGTCATTGCCGTGGACAATTCCGAGAAAATTGTGGCGTTTGGCGCGGCCAAGGCGAAGAAGAATCGCTTGAAGAATCTGGAATTCCGGCTGGGCGATCTGCAGAATCCGCCGATCGAGCCGGCCAGCGTGGATCTGGCGATCCTGAGCCAGGCGCTGCACCACGCGGAAGACCCGGCGAAAGCCATTGCCGCGGCCCATCGTCTTCTGCGTCCACGCGGGCAGATCCTGATTCTCGATTTATTGCGACACAACTTTCAAAAGGCGCGCGAGCTGTACGGAGACCGCTGGCCCGGCTTTGCCGAAAGCGATCTGCACCGCTGGCTCGAGGAGGCCGGATTCAAGAGAATCGAGATCAGCGTCGTCGCGCGCGAGGAAGAGACGCCGCATTTCGAAACGATGCTCGCCGGGGCCGAGAAGTGACGCGGACCGGTTGAGCCGCGGGAATGTCTCGCCGGTGAAAACGCGGTCTTACTGCCGCGCACGTGAAAAGGGACAAGGGGTCCCAAGCGAGGAGCGGAGCGCCGCGTAGCAGTGCCCGCCCCCCGCATGGGTCGCTTGAAGAGAAGTTGTGTACAGTTCAGACAGACTTCGCGAAGGATTTACGCAGGGCGGTGAATAGCCGCGTCACCGAGACCGAGCCACCGGTGGCAGGCCAAGGCTTTCCATTCATGGTGACGAAGAACCGGCGCGGGGCGAAAGGAGTCGCGATGAGGAGGATTTTGAGCGTTTTGTTTCGGCGATAATCCTTTACAGAAATTCGCAAGTCTGATTTCATAAAGACATGGTAGAGGAAGGATTTACAACAGTCAGCGGTGCACGAGGCCGTGCACGCACTGACGCATAATAACACTTTAGCTGCTTACACCAGGCAATGATATTGCTTATCTGCATCGTCGGATGGTTGGTTTGTGCTGTTGTAGGAGCTCTTCTCGCGGACGAGAAGGGACGCGGCGGCGCAGGCTTTCTGCTCGGTCTCGCGTTTGGTCCAGTCGGCATTGTCATTACACTGCTGCTACCATCGCGAGCGGTTATCAGCCGCAGTCAGAGCATGCGGACGTGTCCTTACTGTGGGGCGGCTGCTCCGGTTCAGGAAGTGGAGTGCCCGAAGTGTCACCGTGCACAGCCACCGCGTCCAACCAACCAGGCCTGGGAGAAGACTGTTGCTGCCCATCATGCCGCAGACGAATGCAATTGAGAAGGGAGAGAAGCATGCCAGCAGCTTCAAGACGGTGCAGCCGACCCCTACGAACGTCGCAGCGATTCGCTGCGCTGTCACTCCGGCTGCCTGCGCAGCCGTCGCGCCAGCTCCGCTCGGTTACCCTTTTTGGTACGGGGTGCCTGACCTTTTTCGTTGGCGACTAGGCCCATACTTGAAGGACAGCGATGTGGACATGCCATAAATGTGGAGAAACGTGTGAGAATGACAGTTTCGATACCTGTTGGAGCTGTGGCGCACGGAAGGATGGCTCGAAGCCATCTTCCGGCGAGGTTGAGCTGTCCATTTTGAGGAAAATCTTTGAGCGGCAAAAAGATCAGATATATCTGATGGAACGGCAGCTTCAAACCATGAAGGGCATCCGTTGGGCAATTATTGGTTTCGCAATTTGGTTCATCATTCAGGCTTGGATTATACCGATGCTGGCCAGTTCCCGATAAGGCCATTAGAAGCCTACCACACTTTATGTCAGACGAGACAACTCCCGAAATCGAATATGCAAGAATGTGGATGCAGCAGAGCCAACTTTTCTGGAGTCGCTTACAGACGGCTGCAATTCTTCATTCTGGAGTTCTAGCGGCTTGGTATAAGCTGCCAGAGGATTCGGTTCTTAAGACAGGGGTTTTGTGTTTGGGCATTTTTCTGTCAGTTTTCATCATAGCCATTATGGTCAGGGATTCCCAATATATGAAGGAGATGAGAAGGCGAGCCGGAAAGAGTTTTCCAGACACTGGCAAGGATGCTCCACATGGAAGGACGTGTGGTTATATCATCGTTTCGGTATTTCCTATTATCGAGTTACTTATTTTGTTATTGAGGAAGCCATGAGCTAGCAGCCCGTTAAAAAAGTCGGTTGAGTAATTGAACAAGTTGGAGGATGGAACGTCCGATTTACATGGCTCTCGGAAAACGCAAACCCAAACAGGACGAACTGTTCATTTCCACCGTGAAATTGGCCACTGGTCCGGGGCATCCCTTCTACGCCAAACTCAATGAAGTGCTGGCCAGCGCCGGTTTCGATCAGTTCGTCGAGAGGCTCTGCGCGCCTTATTACAAAGAAGGCGGTCGTCCCGGTATTCCACCTGGTGTTTACTTTCGGATGCTCTTTATCGGTTACTTCGAGGGATTGGACAGCCAGCGGGGGATCGCCTGGCGCTGTGCGGACAGTCTGGCGTTGCGGACCTTCCTGGGCATCGCGATCAGCGAGGAAACGCCGGTGCACGCCTCCATGACGATGATCCGACAACGGTTGCCGGAGTCGGTTTTTGACCAGGTTTTCGTGTTCGTGTTGAGCTTGCTGGAACAGAAAGGATTGCTGCGCGGCAAGGCGGTGGCGATTGATGCCACGACCCTGGAAGCCAACGCCGCGATGAGGAGTATCGTGCGCAAGGACAACGGAGAGGATTGGAAGCAATACCTGCAGGGCCTGGCCAAAGCGGAGGGAATCCAGAACCCTACCGAAGAAGATCTGCGCCGGTTGGATCGGGCACGCAAGGACAAGAAAGTCTCCAACGAACAGTGGGAAAGCCCCACTGACCGGGACAGTCGGATTGCCAAGATGAAAGATGGGCGCACGCATTTGGCTTACAAGGCCGAGCACGCGGTGGACGTGGTGAGCGAAGCCATCGTGGCGACGACGGTCACCTTTGCGGACCAATCGGACCCGCAGAGCGGGCCGGTGACCTTGAGCTTGGCCGAAGCCAATCTGGCGCTGGCGGGCAGTAAAACGGAGATCGCCGAAGCGGTGATGGACAAGGGCTATCACGACAATGGCCTGCTGGCTCGGTTCACCGATCGGGGGGTGCGAACGTATATCCCCGAGCGGCGGCAGAAGAGCCGATGCTGGACGGACAAGCCAGCCGAGTATGAGCAGGCATTCCGGGCCAATCGGCGGCGAGTCCAATCCAAGAAGGGCCGACAGTTGAATCGATGGCGCAGCGAACGGTGTGAACGGACCTTTGCACACGTGTGCGAGACCGGAGGTGGCCGACGGGCGTGGTTGCGGGGACAAACCAACGTGAGCAAAGCACACACGCTCAAGTGTGCGGCGTACAATTTGGGACTGCTGCTGCGGAAACTCTGGGGTTACTGCAAGCCGCGCAACGCGAAAGCGGGGGCGGCGGCTCTTTTTTGGTCGGTTTTGCTCGTGGCGATTGTGATAGCGGCCATAGTTACCCAGAGAACAAACCCTACGAGCGGCGGCTGGCTGGGTAAATTGGGGCTGCTCCTGGTAACGGCTATAGCGGTTGCCTGTGTTCGCGTAATCCTCAGCTCTCGGAAATATCGCCATTCTTTAACGGGCTGCTAAGCGTCGTTCGATGCAACTCGAGGTGACGATCCCCCCGGGAAAGGAGGTCGCGTGAACACAATCCAGTCCGCCGCATGCAATGAAATGGTCTTCCGCGCGTTGTCCACGGCGGCTTCGCAACTTATCCCTGCCGGCAGCTCGTGCTGGCAGTTCACCCTACGAAACGGCGCGCCGCACGTCATCACTGCGAAGACCGACGGCGACTGGCTTTTCCTCGAAGCGAATTACCCTGATGAAGCACAACGATCCGAACCTCTCTGGGACACGCTGGCAAGGAATGGATCGCTCGCCGGTCTTGCAAAAATCGTGATGGACTCGGACGGACGGCTGCGGCTGCGCGCCGAGCTTCCCCTGGTGGAAGACGCCGATTTGGCGGCACGAATGCTGGAGGCGTGCGGCGGCTTCGCGTCCGTTTGGTCCCCCGATGAACGGAACACGACCGGCGATGCGTTGCGACGGGAAGAAGTCGAAGCGCTCGATCTCAAGCACCTTTGTACCGAGGCCGGTTGGGTGTTCACGGAGCGTGGCGGAGGCAGGCTCGCGGTGGAGCTTGAGGTGCCTGACTGCTTTTATCAGGGGATCCTGATCCCCCTGCAGCGTGGCGCAGGCGTGACTTGTGAATTGGCGGCGATCGAGGGGGATTCCGAAGACTCGCGACGGGCCATCGCGGGTTTGTTGCTCGCCGCGTCGGGCGTTGTGCGCATGGTCCGCGCGACGATGAGCCCGGACCAGACGCTGCCCGTGGCGCAGCTCGAGGCTGTCTTTGGCACTGCGCCGAGCCCGTCAGAAATTTCCAGTGCACTGGAAAGCCTCTCCGTGGGGTGCAGCCTCTGTGGTGAGGAACTCAAAACGCTGCAAGCGCCGACCGTGGCCCAACGCTACCTTTCCCTTCGCAGGTGGGAAGCGAACCCGGCCAGGCGGAGAAACGAAAGGACGGTAACTCGACCCCAACCCTGTGATTGCGTTGGGACTTCTCGAGCAGGTCAAGACGATTCAAATGCGCCTGGGCAACGTCATGGGCGAAGCCCGCACGCTGCTGTTGGAAGCCCGGCTCGCGAGCAATCCCACGGTCGCCGCGCGGTCTAAGGCGCGCCTCAAGGAACTTCGCGGACTGCGCCCGGCACTCTGCCAGTGCCGCCTGCTTGCCAAACTGCTTGACAATTGGAAGGAATGGACCAATCGCGCAGCGGATCCGGACGGCGGGAATGATTACTTTTGGTGGCTGTGAAGCTCAAAGATCTCGCGACGCAGGCACACGAACGAAGCCGGGGATAATCAAAGAGAGATTATGATTTGCAAGGCTGATCCGCCAGTCAGGTGAGATGAATTTCCACCGGTTTATCTTCTGCAGAACGAGTTTGAAAATGAACCAGTAATGAAGCTGCGAACCGCCACGACGTTCTCCAAGGTGCACCTTGCAAATGCGCTCAAGATCATCGCTGCCTTATCCGGTGTCGCGACCGGTCAGGAGTTTGCTTCAAGCCAGCCAGCCCTCGATTACCTGCAATTGCCCGGACTGAAACATTACCAGCGACAGCTATACGCCCGGTTCTCCGACATCATCACCAAGCCGTCCTTCAATTACATCAGCAAGACTGCGGACAACTGGTTGATTGTGGGCGACCGTCGCCGAGAAATCGCCGCCGATATCCTGCTCCTCATCGAACGTTATGGACTGGGTCTCGGCATGTTGGTGCTTCACGCCCAGCAACTCCTCGCCCGCCATATCCTCACCCGTATTCAGGTGAGCGGCGGCGTTCAAAACCTGGCCATTCCCACGGAATTCCTGGCCGGCGCAAACCACGAGCGGGTGCTCTCTATTCCCATCCGCCGGTTCCGCGCGGACTTCGGCCGCCTGGCGGAACTGAACATCGCCAAGCCGCGCACGCTCTGGACGGCGGATCGGATCATCACGCACGAGCGGGACAAGCATCCCTGTTTCTACTGCTCCTGCCCGGAGATCAACCCCGCCGAAGTG
>JBEKFT010000031.1:0-8202 GCA_050013175.1 Verrucomicrobiota bacterium | reverse complement strand
TCCATTCCATTGCACGAGAAATTGATTGGGGGTTGCTCCAACCGGGTTGCTGGGATTGTCCACCCACAAGGAGAGCAGATAATTCTGTCCCGGTGAAGTTGTTAGAGTCTGATAGAGGTAACCCAGCGAACCGTATTGTCCCAAGGCCGCGCCATAACTGCCAGAATGAACCCAGCCGCTGCTGGTCGTCACGAAGTTGTATTTGCTGCTCGCGTTCAGCGCCCAGCCGGTGAAATCACCGGTCTCGAATCCGCCGTTGTCCACGATCGACTGGCCGACATTGATTGTGAACGGCAGGCTGACTGCCACGCCGGTGGGGTTGGTGACCAGCACAGTCGCCGCGTACGTGCCGGACGCCAGACTGTTCGCTGCCGCCGTCAGGCTGACCGTCATGGTCGTTTGCGCGCCTCCCGCCAAAGTCCCGTTGGACGGTGAAGCGCTCAACCAGGATGAGGTGTTGATGATGCTCCACGGCAACGAACTGCCGCCCTGGTTGGTCAATGAGTAGCTTTGCGAGGTCACACTAAACGCGCCGCCGACCGCCCCCGAAGCTGAAAACCCATTGGTTGGCAAAACAACCAATGGCTGGTTGACCTGGAGCGTGAACAGCCCGCCCTGGGCGACGTGGGACGTCCAATTGGAGAAGGTGATATCAGCCGTGTAAGTCCCCACCGCTAGATTGCTGGCAGCGGCCGTTAAGCTGCAGGTGAGATTGGCTTGAGCCGCTGCCGCAAGCGTGCCATTGGTCGCAGAAATGTTGAGCCAAACCGAGGTGCTGATCAGCGACCAGGTCAGCGAGGAACTGCTGGTGTTGGTCAGGAGAAAATTTCCGGAAGTAACACTGAATGGCCCGCCCGCCACACCGGTGGCGGCACCGGACAACGGAGAAACAACCAAGGCATCGGACTCGGCCAGGGCGTTGATCAAACTTTGTCCAGCAGGCGTGCCAAGGCCGGTGCAAAGGTCGTAACCGTTTGTGGCATAAAACAAATTCGGACTGCTCGGCCACGTGTTGTTGCCGGTCGTGACATCGTGGAAACACGCGGCATAGCCTGGCCCGGCCGCGATGGCGTAAATGGCTGGATTGATGAACCCGGCACTCGACTTTCCGCTGGCGGCCGCCTGCTGGTTGACCAGCGCCATGAAACCAGCCCACAACGGCGCGGCGCAACTCGTGCCGCCAAATTCGCCGCTGCTCCCATTGCCATAATCCACAAAGACATTGTCCGCCGTCAGCGCCACATCCGGAATGTTCCGAAAACTGGTCGAGCCTCCTCTGCCTGCCATGTTACTGACGTTCCTCTGCCAGCTCGGAATGGAATAGTAGCTGCTGATGCCGCCACTACTGCCGACATAAGCGCCCGCGCTCGAATCATAACCCCAGTTCCAGACCGTCTCCGAACTGTAGGCAGCATTTGCGCCGGTCGTCAAAGTCGTCCCGCCCACTTGCGTAATGTATGGGGAACTGGATGGCGCATCCTCCAATGAAATGTTGTCAACTCCGTTGACCGAGCTTGCCCCGGTTGTGAATGCATCGCGGTCGCCGGACGCGTTGAAAAATGATTGCCCCACCGCGGCCATGTTTTTGAAAATAGCGTCCGTGGTCGCGCTCGGCCCGCCGCCCCAGCTCCAGCTACTGCTCAAAGTGTTCACCGTGTTGCTTGCCGCAAGCATGGTGTCCAAAATATCGTTCTGTCTGCTGCCTTCAAATACTGCCACTTTTGCCAGTCCCGGAGCGATGGCGATCGCCATTTCAATGTCCAGCGACACTTCGTCGTTCGCACCGGAAATGCCACTGTAGCCCGGCGTTCCGCTGACCCCATCAATCAAAACAGCCTGAACGGGAATATTCGCCCGCCCGTCTCCCGCGGCCGTCGCATAGGTGGCGATGTCGTCGGAGTAAAAACCATCGAACTCCAACAGCCCGACCATTTGCCCCGCACCAGTCAAGGTCGTGCCCGGCAAATAGGCGTTGCGAAAATCGTTGCCAAAATAGGAGCCGGAGCCGTCCGGAGCAGAGCCATTTTTGGGCAGGGCGTTCGCCGCCGCCGCCGCCGCATGGATCCGATGCAGCTTCGGGTGTGGCCGCCAAAAATCACTCAAACCTTCGATGTCAACCACCGGCAGCGCCGCGTCCACCACCGGCTCGGTATCGGGCGCAAAGAAATCGCGCGCCTCAGTTGGATGCCGGTAGGTGCGCAGGGTGACATGAAATGCCTTCTCAACCGCCGCCGCCGGTCCGGCCACGTCCAGCACCAGCCGGTTGCCGTAAGTCGCGGTGACAGCCAGGCCGTTCGTCCGGGCAAAATGGATCACCGCCTCGTAATCCTCCACCGTCGGGCCGAAACGCGCCGTCACTTCTTCCAGCGTCAGAAATCGGCGATAGTTCGGACTGGCCGGGTCATAAACCTGCGCCAGAAAATTGTCCAAGCCCGCCGCATCGCGCAGCGGCAGCCCAATCGCCAGCCACAACTGGTTCGTCGCCGGCAGCCGCCCTTTGGGCGTCAGGCTCGAAATGACTTCCGGGACATGACCCTGCAAAACCCTCGAATCCGCACCAAGAACAGGACGTCGTCCACAAAGCAGAATGATCGTGGCCCAAAGGAAATACCAAGGCAGATGCTTTGTTTTCAGCATTGTTACTGGTTTTCTTCAAAAGTTGCTGATCCTGAGATTTCTGAGGCAGGTCGCGTTCCCGAACCCGGCGGCCAGCCGAAAAACCTACTTGAGAACCAGCCAAAGTCAAATACGCCAGACGGCATCGCTGCCTTTAGAAGATTTGTCCAGGCTCATCGTTCAGACGTTTGGGTCATAATCTGTCAAGGGGAGCGGGTGGAAAGTTGCGTGAAAGCCCTCGGTGGGTTCGACCTGGTGATTCATCTTCGTCCGGGTTGCTGCCGCGGTCCGGCCAGCGCCTCGAAGCCGGAGATGACGTCGAACAGTTCCTCGTCGATGCCGCTCTGACGCAAACGATGGAATGTGCCGTGGAGATTCTCCAGCAATTCGTCGATGTTTTTATCGGCGCGTTCCATCGCCGCCAGGCGGCTCGCGTTCTCGCTCGCGAGGGATTCGGCGCACGCCCGGAAGAGCGAGATGAAAAGATATTCGCGGATGAGTGCGCGCAGAGTCCCGGTACCGCCGCGCATAACCTCGGGCAAGGTCCCGGTCGGCCAGCGAACTTTGGCCAGACCTTGTTGCCATTGCGCGTCGAGCGGCAACAACCGCTGGCTGACCGGCTCGTAGAGCGCCCCCGACTGCGGGCGGTTATGGAAAACGTAAACACGCGCATACCCGCCTTTGGCCCGATGCGCCTCGCTTTCGATTTGAATCTGCCCGACGAGCGGAGTGATGGCCTGGACGGAGTTTGGCACGGCAAAGAGTCCCATCAGCGGCAGGCCCGCGTCCGCCAGGCGCGCATGAATGCGCTCACCGACGGCCCAAACCTGGGGTTTGCCGGGCAGGGCCGCGAGAGTCTTGATCGCATAATCGGCCACTACGTCATTAAACTGGCCCACCAGTCCCTGGTCGGATCCAAACACGACGACGCCGATCGCGCCCGCATCGGTTTGTCCTTTCCGTTCTGCCATCGGGGCCGCTGGATCGCTTTCCCGAAAGCACGCGCCCAACCCCAGTTCCACGGTCCGATAGTAGTCGGCCAACGCGCGCACCGATTTCTCGTATTGTCCGATGCTCGAGGCGGCCAAGGCTTTCATCGTGCGGACGACGGATTGGAGATCTCCGGCACTGCTGATCTTTCGGGTCAGGCTCGCCGTGGTGTCGCTCATGACTTCTCCTTGAGTGCCGCCTTGGGCTTGGGTTTGACCTCCGTCTGGGCCTCCGGATTGGACTCGGGTTCAGGCTTGGGCTCGGCTTTGGCTTCCGGTTTGGCTTCCGGTTTGGGTTGGAAGCGGGCGAGCGCTGCGCGGGCGATTTCGATAATCGTTTTACGATCCTCGTCACTCAATGTTGCGGCGGTTTCGATTCGCGCGCACACCTCCGCCGGGAGGTTCGCCGCCGCCTCGCGCACGGCGCGCTCGGCGTCCGTCATCTGGTCGAGCGGCACCGGGTCGAAGAGGTTCGCGATCAACGCCAGCAGGACGGTGATTTGGGCGGGCACGGAGACCGGGGCGAATTCCGGCTGCTTGAGGCAGGCGCGGATTCGCCGTCCATGCTCGATGATCTTGCGGGTGTCTTCATCCAGGCGGGCGCCGAACCGGGCAAAGCTCTCGAGTTCCTCGAACTGGGCGTAGGCGAGCTTGAGGTCACTCGCCACGGCGCGGTAGGCCGCCCGTTGCGCCGCGCCGCCGACGCGCGAAACGGATTTGCCGACATCGACCGCGGGCAGCACGCCCAATTCGAACAGCGAGGGGGAGAGGTAAATCTGCCCGTCCGTGATGGAAATCAGGTTGGTTGGGATGTAGGCGGAAATGTCCTGCGCTTCGGTCTCGATGATGGGCAGCGCGGTGAGCGAGCCGTTGCCGAGTTCCGTGCGCAGGTGCGTGGCACGTTCGAGCAGGCGCGAGTGGATGTAGAAGATGTCGCCGGGAAAGGCTTCGCGTCCGGGGGGTCGGCGGAGCAGGAGTGAAAGCTCGCGATAGGCTTGGGCGTGCTGCGTGAGATTGTCGTAAACGATCAGCACGTCGCGACCCGCTTCCATAAAATGCTCGGCGATGCTGGTCGCGGCGTAAGGCGTGATATAGGCCACGCCAGGCGCGTCGTTGCCTTCGGCGACAACGACCACGGTGTAATCCATCGCGCCCTTTTCGCGGAGGTTGGCCACGACCTTGGCGACGGCGGAAGCGCGCTGGCCGATCGCACAATAGACACAAACCACATTTTTCCCGCGCTGGTTCAAGATGGTGTCGATCGCGATGGCCGTCTTGCCCGTCTGGCGATCGCCCAGAATCAATTCGCGCTGGCCGCGCCCGATCGGAATGAGCGCATCGATGACCTTCAGGCCGGTCTGGAGCGGCACGGTGACCGGCGCGCGGTCCATGATAGGCGGGGCGGGGCGTTCTATGGGCAGGCGCTCGCTGGCCGCCACCGGCCCGTTGCCATCGAGCGGCCGACCCAGCGGGTCGATGACGCGTCCCAGCAATCCGTCGCCCACAGCCACGTCCATGACCCGCCTGGTGCGTTCGACTTCGTCGCCGGCGTGCAGATCTTGATATTCGCCGAGCAGCACGACGCCGATTTCGTCCTCGTCCACGTTGAACGCGATGCCGAACACGCCGCCAGGAAACTCGAGCAGCTCCTCAAAGCCGGCGCCGGGGAGGCCGGAGACCCTGGCGATGCCCGTGGAAATACTCGTGATCGTGCCCACCTCGTGCGGCGTCAGTTGCGGCGTGAAGGCTCCCCGCACCTGGCTGATTCCAGCGAACGCGCGGTCGAAGACGCTCTGCAAGCTTTCAGGCGCAGCGTTCATTGGCTCTTTGTTTCGGGCTTAGGCTCGGCTTTGACTTCAGGTTTGTCCTTCTCTTTCAGAAGTTCGCCGACGCCTTTTTCCAGCGACGCGAGGTAATCCGCGATGCTCCAAGCCACTTTTTGGCCGTTCGTGGTGAGTTCGATCCCGCTGACCAGGTCCGGCGCGGTCTCGAACCGGACGTGGATTTCAGCCGAGAAGGTTTCGTTGAGCGCATTTTGTATCGTTGCGCGTTGCTCCACAGGCAGGTCAAACGCGCTGCGCACGAGCGCGGGGTCAGACGCTGTCTTAAGGGCCTCGGCGAGGCCTGCTTTCGCGTTGCCGTCCATCGTGCGCAAGCGGCGAGTGAACACCTCGCCCATCCGCTCTTCCAGGCTCGTCGTGGCTAGATCCGCCAGCGCCTTTCGCGCGATGGCAAACACTTCCTGCTGGGTCCGGCGACCGATGGCCTGATTTAAGTTATGGGCGTCGTTTCGCAGCGTTTCCTGTCGCTTGGCACTCAAGGCGTCGGCCGCCTTCCGCGCTTCATCGAGGAGCCGCAGACGTTCGGCTTTCGCCTCGTCCGTCGCCTTGCCCAGGAGCGCGACGCGCTGCTGGTCGAACTCCTCGTTCTTGCGCTGGAACTCGTCGCGCTCCTTTTGGGCTTCGGCCTTTTTCGCGGCGGCGTCCGCAAGTTCCTTGGCGACCCGCTTCTCCCGAGCGTCGATGGCGTTCAGGATGGGTTTGTAAAGAAAGCGCTTCATCAACCACGCCAGGATGAGGAAGTTGAGCGCTTGCGCACCGACGGTGAACCAGTCGATCAGCATAGGTTCACTTTGTTGTCGCCTGGGCGATGACGTGGTTCCAGAACGGGTTGGCGAAAATGAGGATCATCGAGACCACGAAGCAGTAGATCGCAATGGATTCGATCATTGCCAGGCCCACAAACAAGGTGCGTGTGATCGTCGTTGCGGCATCGGGCTGCTGCGCCAGCGAACTCAATGCCGTGGCGACGGCACGCCCTTCGCCAAGGGCAGGTCCTATACTCCCCAGGGCGATCGTCAGGCCGGCGGTGACGATTGAGGCAACTGCGATGAGGGTCATGTTATCCATAGTGTGTCCTTTGGTAGTTTCAATGTGGTTTCAATTGTTGGGCACCGGCTCGGGCCCGGGCTTGCGGGTGCGCGTGGCAGCCGCAATGTAAACCGCGGCCAGGATGCTGAAGATGTAGGCCTGCACCATGCCGGTAAGCAGACCGAGCACCGTCATGACGATCGGAAAAATGAAGGGCGTGATGGTCAGCAGAATGCCGATGATCATCACCCCGCTCATCATGTTGCCGAACAGGCGGACGGCCAGGGCCAGCGTGCGCGAAAGTTCACTGATGATGTTAAACGGCAGCATGATGACCGTCGGCTCCACGTATGACTTGAGGTAGCCGCCCAGGCCCTGGTCCTCGATGCCGAACAGCGGCACGGCCACAAACACGGACAGCGCGAGTGCCGCGGTGGTCGAGAGCGAGCCCGTCGGCGGCTCGTAACCGGGAATGACGGTGCAGAGGCTGGCCAGGGCGACGAACAGGAAGAGCGTGCCCAGAAAACCGATATACTTCTCCGGGTGGCGGAGGCCAACGTCTTCGATTTGTTTCTCGATGCCGGTAACGACGATTTCCAGAAGATTCTGCCAGCGGGAACGGTTCAGACCCGTGGAAAGTTTGCGCGTGATGAGTTTTGAACCGACGGCCAGCACGAGCATCAGTCCCCACGTGAATACAATGGTGGCGTTGAGTTTGAGAAACCCGTGTTGCCAGAAGATCATCTGGTCGGGACTAAGGCGCATGGCTGGCCTCCGGTGCCGAGCGGGTTTGGTTTTCTCCCGACGGCCGGGTCATCCACATCACGATCAGGCGTGCCATGACAAATCCAAGGAGACACAGGAGCAGCCGCTCCCAATGACGGCCCGAGACAAAGTAAAATCCGGCCAGGGCAATGCTCATCCGCAACAGCAGGCTGCCGAGGAACCAAAACGCCGGCTGTTTGGACGAAATGCCCTTCCGAACCGTCCACCAAAGTCCGCCGAAGAAAATCGCGCCGAGCAAAAGGCCCGCCATCAACGCGAGTGCCAGAGTCAGTAATTCATTCATCGTCATCCTCCTGTTCGTCCCGCATGGCCTTGTCCTCTTTGGCGATCCAATGCCACGCATTTAAACAGCCGATCGCGAGCCCGGCAACCAGCAGCGCCAGCGTCCAAGCATGCTTGCCCGGATGATGTTTGTCCAGCCAGATACCGAGCGCTGCGCCAAGCAGCGTCGGCACCGCCACCGACCAGCCGACCAGCCCCATCATGCCCAAGCCGAACCAGACGCCCTGCGTGGAGTGACGCCGCGCCTTGAGCTTGCGAGCCGCCTTCGCGCCGACCTGCCCGGCGAAGGTTGGCTCGTTCTTCTGGGATTTCTTGGGCTCGTCATTCATGTTGAAAGGTCGCGAAGCGACGCAGAAATCCAGTTTCCAATTTCGCCACTGCCAAGCGCACGCTTTGCTCGTGCTCGTCCAGGGTCAGAAACTCCTTCTCCACCGCATCGCGCAATTGGCCGAGGTCCATTCCGCCTATCGCCCGGCGCACGGAAACGAGCACGTCCGGGCCGGTCTTGACCAGCACCCCTTCATCCACAGCCACCAAAACTTCCCCGTCAGATTCTGTCTGGTAGATCAGAATTCCCGGCACGAGCGCCGCGACGCAGTCGAGCCGGTGTGGCAAGAGTCCAAACGAGCCCTCGCGCGACTCCGCCACAATGCGGGACA
>JBEKFT010000030.1:0-8234 GCA_050013175.1 Verrucomicrobiota bacterium | reverse complement strand
ATGTTCGCTCCGGTCAGTTGCGCGCTTTTGCCGGCCAGGACCTGTTCCAGGAGCAATTTGATGCGCGCGGCCGGGGGCGGGCAGCCGGGGAGGAACACCTCCACGGGCACCAACTCGTGCACCGGGGTGACGCGCGGCGTCAACCTGGGGATAATGCCCGGCTCGAGCGGAAACTGGGGCGCGACGTCCGCGGCATCCTTGTAGGCCCGCTGCAGGACGTTCTCCGGGTCGCCCAACGGATTGCGCATGGCGGTGACGTTGCCGGTCACGGCGCAGTCGCCGAACGCGACGACGATCTTCGTGTTTTTCCGGACGCGGCGCATCATTTCAATATGGTCTTCATTGGCGATGGCGCCTTCGACGAGGACGACGTCCACGTTCTCCGGGTATTCCTTGATGTCCATGACGGGGCTATAGACGACGTCGGCGGCGGCGGCGAGGTCGATGAGCCATTCGTCCAGGTCCAGGAACGACATATGACAGCCGGAACAGCCGCCCAGCCAGACCGTAGCTATTTTCAAGCGATCCATTGTTTTTTCTCCCGTGCGGTGACGATAAATTCGAGTTTCTGGCGATCGTGCTCCATTTCGCCGACGCTGGAGCCGCGGCTGAACAGAGCGCCTGTGGGGCAGGCGTCCACGCATTTGCCGCACGACGTGCAGGTGTCGGAACTGCCCCAGGGCTGGTTCAAATCGGAAATGATCCTGGAGTTCACGCCGCGGCCGGAGACGTTTTTGGTGCCGGCGCCTTCGATGTGCCAGCAGGCGCGGACGCAGCGGGTGCACAGAATGCAGCGGTTGTGGTCCATCCCGTAGCGCGGGTGTGTGTTGTCCACCTCCCATCGCGGGGAGCGGTAATCGAAGCGGACGTGGTCCATCCCGTGGGTCCAGGCCAGCGTCTGCAATTCACAATGCCCGTTCGAGACGCAGACGGCGCAGACGTGGTTCCGCTCGGCAAAGAGCAGTTCGAGGATCGTCCGGCGGTATTTCCGCAGGCGCTCGCTGTCCGTCGTCACCTCCATGCCCTCGGAGACCCGGGTTGTACAGGCCGGCAGGAGTTTCGGAACGCCGGCGACTTCCACGAGGCACAGGCGGCAGGCGCCGATGTCGTAAACGCCCTCCATGTGGCAGAGCGTTGGGATTTTGATCCCGGCTTCCTCGGCGGCCTGGAGGAGCGTCGCGCCCTCGAACGCGCTGATTTGTTTACCGTCAATCGTCAGTGTCTTTGCGGCCATAAAAGCTAATGGGGTGTTGGGTTCGCCTCGCCGTTCGACCCGTGAACGTCCGGGCCCAGCAATTCGAGGTACTCGTTGCGGAAAAACCGCAGCGTGCTGAGCACGGGATTGGGCGCGGTCTGGCCGAGGCCGCAGAGGCTGGTGTTTCGGACCATGTCACACAGCTCCTCGAGCTTCTGCAAATCGACGGCGGTCGCTTTGCGCGCCAGAATCTTGCTCAACAAGTGATACATCTGCACGGTGCCCGCCCGGCACGGGACGCATTTGCCGCAGGATTCGTCCATGCAGAACTCCATGAAAAACCGGGCCACGTCCACCATCCGGGTGGTGTCGTCCATGACGATCATTCCGCCCGAGCCCATGATGGAACCGAGTTTCGCGAGGGACTCGTAGTCCACCGGCGTGTCCAGGGATGCGGCCGGGATGCAACCCCCCGAAGGGCCGCCGGTCTGCACGGCCTTGATGCTGCCCCCGTCCGGAGCGCCACCGCCCATGTTCTCGACGATCTGGCGCAGCGAGGTGCCCATCGGAACCTCGATCAGCCCGGTATTGGTGATCTTGCCCGCCAGCGCAAAAACCTTGGTGCCCTTGCTCTTCTCCGTTCCGATCGACGCGAACCAGGCTGCTCCCTTGCGAACGATCGACGGGACATTGGCGAACGTCTCGACGTTGTTGATGAGCGTCGGGCAGCCCCACAATCCGCTTTCGGCCGGGAACGGCGGCCGCGGGCGCGGCGTGCCGCGTTTGCCTTCCACGGACATCATGAGGGCCGTTTCCTCGCCGCAAACGAACGCGCCGGCGCCGATGCGCAGGTCAATGTTGAACGTGAACGGCGACTCGAAGATGCCGCTGCCGAGCAGGCCGCGTTCCTTCGCCTGCTTGATGGCGGTCTGGAGGCGTCCGATCGCCAGTGGATACTCGGCGCGGACATAGATGAATCCCTGAGCCGCGCCGACGGCATAGGCGGCGATGGCCATGCCTTCGAGCACGCTGTGCGGGTCGCTTTCCAGAACGCTGCGGTCCATGAAAGCACCGGGGTCGCCCTCGTCGGCGTTGCAGATGACGTATTTGTGGCTGTTTTCCGTCTTGGCCACCGTTCCCCATTTCAGGCCGGTCGGGAAGCCCGCGCCCCCGCGGCCGCGCAGGCCGCTCTTGATGATCTCATCGACGACCTCCTTCGGCGTCATTTCCCGCAGGACTTCGTGCAGGGCCTTGTAACCGTCCGCGGCGATGTAGGAATCAATGCGTTCGGGATCGACGCAACCGCTGTTGGCGAGCACGATGGGAAACTGGCCGGTAAAAAACGGGCTGTTTGGATCGCCGCGTTGGACCTGGGTTTGGCCGCCTTTGACCGTGCCGACGACCGAAGCGGCGTCTTCCGGAGCGACTCTTTCGTAGAGGGCGCCCGCCGGATCCACCTGGACGAGCGGGCCCTGGCAGCACAATTTCATGCAACCGACTCCCCGCACTTCGACCAGCTCGTCGAGGCCCGCCTCCTTGACGGCTGTTTCGAGGCCTTTTTTCACCGCTTCGGAGTTGGAGGACATGCATCCGGCCGCCATGCAGCAGCGGATGGTGAATTGCTTGCGGGAAGCGCGCTCTTTTCCGGCAATCTCGATCAGGTCGTCAATGATCATGGCCGATCCATCCTTTCAGGTGTTCGAGGGCCGATTGCGCGGTTTGCCGCGGGGTGACCGTGCCGTCGTACACCACGGCCGGGGCGATGCCGCACGCGCCGATGCAGCGCGCGGTGAGCAGGGAGAGCTGGTTGTCGGGCGTGGTTTCTCCCGCCTTGATTTTCGCCTGGTCCTCGATGGCGGCGAGCACCTTGTCGGCGCCCTTGACGTAGCAGGCGGTGCCGAGGCAGACGACGCAGGTATGCTGGCCTTTGGGTTTGAGGGTGAAGAAATGATAGAAGGTGGCCACGCCATAAACGCGGCTGGCCGGCAGCTTGAGCTTGTACCCGATGAACAGGAGCAGGTCGTCCTCGAGGTAGCCGAACAATTCCTGCGCCTTGTGCAGCACCTCGATCAGGGCGTCCTGCTTGAACTGGTGCTTTTTCATGTGCGCCTCGAGGATTTTGAAGCGCTTGTCGCCGCTGGCGTGCGCCAGGATTTCCGTCAGGCGGCTCTGCTTGGGTTTTGGATTAGTTGCAATCATTTCGCTCTGGCCGGCCCTTCGCCGGCGCTTTGCGGGCATCGTCAATTCACGCTGCCAGGACACCCATTGAAATGATCGCGGCGCGGCGCGGAAATCGCTCCGCGGAAATTGTCATTTTATGAACTTCTTTTGTATTCCAGGACGAACCGGCCTCCTTATTGCCAGCGCTTCCAGTCGGAAAGGAAGAGTTGTTCCGGCATATACCCGGTCGGCATCTGGCGGAGCGGAAAGTTCACGGGGACCTGCCTTCTCAGGATGGCGTCGGTGATGAAACTGCCCCAACTGCCGTCACCGGCCCGGATCCAATCGGACACAAAGCGGCTGTCGGTCGTCTTCTGCGTGAGGTAAAGGCCGCGGATGGGCTTTTGGGAATCGCTGATGGTGGAGAAACTCTCGCCGGCATTGGGATTGTTGGGGTCCGCGGTGGCATTCAACGTGAGCCACACGCATTGCCGGCCGCCATACCAGGCCATGGCCCACGGAATGTCGCTCATGATCAACTCGTCCTCCTTCATCCAGGACGCCGTCTGTTGGATGAGCAGCGGATGATAAGGGGGATAAACCACGGGGGATGTCCGGGTCGAGAGGGTGGAAAGCATCGGCAGACAGGTCAGGAGGCCGAACGCGGCGACCGCGGCCGGGCGCAACACGAGGGGCGTGAAGTTGATCTGGTCCAGCAAGGTGTAGAAGAGGCTGATCCCGTAAACCACGACGAGCGGCAGGAGCAGGACGAGCAGGTTGTCCGAATTGATTTCGGGTGAATCATCGGAGAGATGCGTTCTGCCGAGGGCCTGAACGAGGATCAGCAGGCCGAGGCACAGGAGCAGGAAGCAGCGCATCCGGCGGATGGCCGGGTTGCGAAAACCCACCAGCAAACCGACCAGGAAGAAAGCGGTGATCCACCCGCCGCCCAGGCCGGGCAGGAGGTTTTTGAGCAGGGAGAGCGTGTTGGCAAACAGCTTTCCCCAGAGCAGCGACAAGGGCAACTGGAGGGCGGGAGCCAAGGAACGCTCGAGCCGGCTTCCGGGAAACAGCGGGGTGCCTTGCAGCAGATCATAGGTTGCCGTGCCGAACGGCGTCCCGCTGAGGTTCCAGTTGCGGACGATCCAGGGAGTCATCACCGCCGCAAACGCCGCGAGGGCGACCAGACAGGGGACTTCGCGCCGTGAACCCGTGAACAGGGCAAGAAAAACCAGCGTGGGAAACAGGAGCCACCCAAACGAATACCGGGTCAGTCCTCCGAGGCCGACAAGCAGCCCGGCGACGGCCGCCAGGACGAACAAGGCGCGGGGCCGGCGTTCCGGCGCGCGCGTTTCGGCCTCCAACAGCGTGAGGCACCAGATCAGCCCCATGAAACACAGGAGCAACAGCATCGTCGAAAGTCCGGAAGCGCTGAAACGCCAGAGAACGTCGCTGCCCAGCAGCAACACCACCGTGGTCCAGGCCACCCCGGGATCGAACAAGCGACGCGCCCAACCATAGGCGAGCATCACCACCACCCCGAACAATGCTTCGTTGAAGACGGCAATGAGAAAGTCGGGTTGATATCGCCAGAACCGTCCGTCGCTGCTCCAAAACGATTGGGTGGTGGAGGCGGTGAAACGGAAGGGAAGCACCTTCATCAGCCCCGCCAGCATGACCGGATAGACGGGCGGATTGGAGATGTCTGGGTGCGCCCCCCTGATTTGGGCGTCATCCGGCGCAGTGCCCGGTTTGAGCGCGGCGCTGTTGCTGCGGTTGACTTTCTGGATCAAATCCATGCTGAAGGGGCGGATGAACGCGGTGGTGTAGCCCTTGCCTTCGGCGATGCGGCGTCCGAGCTGCGCGGCGTCCATGGCTTCCTGCGTTGAAAAGTTCCTGAAATCCCGCAGGTCATAAGCGATGGCCAGGAGCAACACCGCCAGCATCACGGTCAGGGCCCGGAAAACCCCCCTGCCGCCGGTTCCGTGTTTATAAACCAAGTCTTGTAGAAGGGGCATATCAATAGTCCTCGAGCTGATAGGCGTGCAGTTTGCGATGGAGCGTGCGGCGGCTCATCCCGATTTTCCCCGCGGCCAGCGTGCGGTTGCCTTGGGTCTCCTTCAACGCCCGGATGATCAATTGCTTCTCGGCTTCCTTAACGGTCAGGTCGGTGCGGGCGAGCACCCGCTGGGGGTCCACCGCGGCCGAGGCGGACCCTTCGCGGACGGAGGCCGGCAGATCGCGCGCGGAAATCCGCTCGCCACGGCATAATACGACGGCGTGTTCGATCGCCGTGCGCAACTCGCGCACGTTGCCCGGCCAGGAGTAGGTCATCAGGAGTTCCATCGCATCCGCGGTGAAGTCCGCGACGGGCTTGTTGTTCTCGCGCGCGAATTCACGCAGGGAGTTTTGCGCCAGCAAGGGAACGTCCCCCGAACGCGCCCGCAACGGAGGCAGAAGGATTTCCACCACGCGCAGACGGAAGAACAGATCCTCGCGAAACGACCCGGCTTTGACAAGCTCCTCCAGGTTCCTGTTCGTCGCCGCAATCAGGCGCACGTCAGCGGTCAGGGTTTTGTTCGATCCGACCCGCTCGAAGGTCCGCTCTCCCAGGAAGCGGAGGAGTTTGATCTGGACGGAGGCGTCGATGTCGCCGATTTCGTCGAGGAACAGCGTCCCGCCCTGGGCTTGTTCGAACCGTCCGATGCGCCGTTCATGCGCGCCGGTGAAGGCGCCTTTCTCGTGGCCGAACAGCTCGCTTTCCAGCAGTGTGGGCGAGAGCGCCGCGCAATGGACGGTCACCATGGGCTGGCTGGCGCGCGGGCTGAGCTGGTGGATCGCCTGGGCGACAAGCTCCTTGCCCGTGCCGCTTTCCCCCTGCAGGAGGACGGTCGCGCGCGTGGGGGCAACCTGCTGCACCACCTCGAAGACCTCCTCCATGGCCGGCGACTTCCCGACGATGTTTTCCATGCCGAACTTCGCATCGAGCTGCCGCCGCAGCGAAACGTTTTCCACCTCGAGATTCTGCTGCCGCAGCGAGCGCGCGAGGCGCATTTCCAGCTCGTCGATCTGCAGCCGCCCCTTGGCAATGTAATCGTCCGCGCCGTGCTTCATCGCCTCGACCGCCAGTTCTTCCGAGCCGTACGCCGTCATCAGAATGCAGATGGGCGGTTTGGGCAGCGATTTTGCCCGGGCAATCAGCTTCATTCCGTCCTCGTTCGGCAGCCGGAAATCGGTGAGCACCACGTCGAAGTGCTCCCGTTCCAGCAATTCCATCGCCGCTTTCGCGTCCTCGGCCAGATACACGTCGTAACGCTCCTCCAGCGCCGCGCGCAGCCCCTCGCGCGTGGACTTCTCATCGTCCACGATCAACAGCGTCGCCTTAGTCATGCAACGGCGCCTCCAGCAACCGCGGCTTTCGTTCGTGCAACGGCAGCCAGACGCGAAAGGTCGTGCCGCGTCCGACGTGGCTTTCGAGGTCGATCCGCCCGTCGTGCGCCCGCACGATCCGCTGCACGATCATGAGTCCGAGCCCGGTTCCCTTTTTCTTGGTCGTGTAGAACGGTTCGAAAATGCGGCTGATCTGCTCCGGCGGGATGCCGCCGCCGTTGTCCGACACGCTGAGCCATGCTTCGTCCGAACGTTCGCCGGTTTGAAGCGTGAGCGTCCCGCCCTTGGTCATCGCCTGCATGGCGTTCTTGATCAGGTTGACCAGAACCTGCTGGATCTGCATCGCGTCGATGGGCGCCAACGGCAGCGGCTCGGCGAGCTTCAGCTTCACGTTCAGGCCGCGGTTCTCCAGCTCCGGCCGCAGCAGGTCCAGGGTCCTTTCCATCGCCTCGTTCAGCGAACCCGGCTTCAACTGGGGCGCCGCCGGCCGGATCGCCTGCAGGAACTGCGTCACGATGTAATCGAGCCGGTTGAGCTCGCCCTTGGCCACCTTCAGGTATTGGTCGAGTTTGCCCGCCGATTCCGCCGTGTCGGTCTCGACGGAAAGATTCTGGGAACGCGGCTTGGGGCCGTCGCGCAGGGGCGGGCCGGTGGACGTCTGCAGCTTTTTGAGTTCCCGCTCCATCAGTTGCAGGTGGATGTGCAGCGCGTTGAGAGGGTTGCCGATTTCATGCGCCACGCTCGCGGCCAGAAGTGTCAGGGCCTGGATGCGCTCGCTTTCGATGGCCTCGAACGTCTTCTGCCGCGCCTCCGTCGCGTCGTGCAGAATCAACGCCACCCCCGCGCTTCCCGCCGCTTCGCCATCGAGCGGCGCGGCGTACAGAAGGAGAAAGCGGGGGCGCGGATATTGGACCTCGAATTCCTGCCGCACGAGGCGCTTTCCGCCCGTCGCATCCAGTTGCAAAATGTTTTTCCATCCCAACTCGGGCAGAAAATCGGTGATGGGCAGGCCCTCGACACTGGCCTGCAATCCAAGCAGCCGCGTCACAGCCTGGTTGAAGTAAATGATCCGTCCGTTCTCGTCCACCACCAGCACACCGTCCTCGATGGTGTTGAACAGCGTTTCTAGAAATGTCCGCTCCCGGGCAAGCCGTTGAACGACCGTCTGCAGGCCCTCCGCGTCGAGCCGTCCGATTCGACCCAATACCTTGTCGAGAAAACTGGACTTAGGCAGCACCATGACAAATCAAGAGGCACAACGCGCGAGATGCGAAGACAAAGCATTTCCAACAAGCGCCGCCTTGGCACTCGGCTCCGCAGTCCCGGCTCCCGACAAAATATTGCAGCGTCATCCTGTCCCACATGTTAGGTCGGAAATTGCGGCTGGCAAGTTCGATCATTCACGATTCATGGAAAGCCGCCAATCGCAAAAAATCGGGAGCGCATTGGGACCATGAAACTCTTCGTTCCACTATTAACGGCCCGACCC
>JBEKFT010000029.1:0-8249 GCA_050013175.1 Verrucomicrobiota bacterium | reverse complement strand
AGATCGGAGGGAAGAGAAACTGCGGATGGGGCTTCAACCAGAGGCGAAGGCACCAGAGCAGCAGGACGCCGATCATGAGCCCTTGAATCACGAGAAAATCCGGAGTGCGCACCGCGCCGGTGGCGAGCGGGCCGAACACGAGAATGGCCAGCACCAGTCCGAGGATCCCCCGCTCAGACCATTTGTCCAGAGTGTCGCGATTCATCAGCTTCTCGATGTTAAACCGTCTGCGTGCGACAGGGAAACCACGAAATGCACGAAAGGAAGGACGCCTTAACTGCGTGCGCCAGCGCCGTTCGGGCTTGCTGGGGAACGACGGGATCCTGTCCGGCAGGAGAGGGTCTTCCTCTACGCTCTGTGCATCGACTGGGTGGTTTCAACCCAATCCACGCCTAATTTGCCAGGTAATCGCGTGGATCGGCGATTTTTCCGGCAATGGCACTCGCGGCCACGGTGGCGGGCGAGGCGAGGAAGACTTGGGATTCCTTGTGGCCCATGCGCCCCGGGAAATTGCGGTTTGTCGCGCTGATGCATTTCATCGGCGAGTTCATCCGCCCGAAGGTGTCCACCGGGCCGCCGAGGCAGGCGGCGCACCCCGCATTTTCGGTCATTTGCACGCCGGCCTTGACGAGGATGTCCCAGATGGTCTGCGAGCCCCAGTAGGTCGTCTGCAAATCGCGCACGATCTCCGGCGTCGCCGGCACGCCGAACGTGTCGATCGCGACATGCTTGCCGCGCAACACGCGGGCGAATTCGACGAAATCGCTCGTTTTGCCGCCGGTGCACGATCCGATATAGGCGCGGTCGAGGTGGATGTCGCCAAGTTCCCGGGCCTTTTTGCGCTGGCCGGGATCGGGATGGCAGCCGACCGTCGGCTCCAGTTGGTCCAGGTTCACGACCAGTTCGTAAACGAACTTCTGGCGCCTGTCCGGCTCGACGGGATTGTAGGCTTGCGCAGTTCCGTTGAGCCGGGTGCGGGCGTCCACATATTCCGCCGTGCGCTCGTCGAACGGGAAGATGGCGTTCTTGCCGCCGGCTTCGATGGCCATGTTGGCGATGGTCATGCGGTCATCCAGGGAAAGGAAGGCGATCCCCGTCCCGTCAAACTGCAGCGCGCGGTACGTGGCCCCGTCGGAGCCGATTTCCCCGATGCAATGAAGAATGACGTCCTTGGCCATGACGCCCGGCTGCAGCCGCCCTTCGAGCCGGAAATGCATCGTTTCGGGCACCTTGAGGAGAAGTTTCCCCGTGCCCATCACGAACCCGGCATCGGTGTTCCCCATGCCGGTCGCGAATTGATTGAAGGCGCCGGCCATGCAGGTGTGCGAGTCGGTGCCGAACAGGATTTCGCCCGGCCGCGTGTGGCCCTTTTGCGGCAGCGCCGTGTGGCAGACGCCCGCGTAATGCGAGCCGTATTGCCGCTGAAGCATGCCCTTGCCCGGATCGAAAACCCAGTGCCCGTTCGGATCGTCGATGACGTCGTAGAAATACGTGATGTCCTGTTCCTTAACGAATTCGCGCAGGATGTCCACGTTCCGGTTCGATTTGGAGTCGGCGGTAAAAATGTAGTGGTCAGGAATGATGACGACTTTGTTGCGGTCCCAGACTTTCGCGTCTTTGCCGAACTCGCGTTTGAACACGCCGATCGTGCCCGGTCCGCACACGTCATGGGTCATCAAGACATCGGCCTTGACCCAAACGTTATCTCCGGCCTGCACGCGCGCCTTGCCGGCCGCGCGCGCCAGTATCTTCTCTGTCAGCGTCATAAGCGAGTGACTGTAGCCGACCCTGGCGTCGAGTTCAACCTGGAAGATGCAGTCGTTCGCTTGATCGAATTGACAGACTGCTTAGCCGGAACGATTCCGTTATTCTGGGGAGCGCACCCGCCTCGGGTGCGGTGGTGGGCGCCCTCGCCCACCACTTGGAGCCTCGGAGCCAGTCGCACCATTCAGTTCGTGCTGCTGCGATCGAACCGACCGGCGAAGGCGCCGGTCGGAACACGCGAGGGCGCGTGTTCTCCCCCTTTTCAACTGAATCGTTCCGGTTAGGATCATGACGGTGTTGCGGGGAGGCCCTCGTTCGTGTAAACAGAACCCATGACGAAAGGGCAAAAAGGTCGTCCGGGCAGTTGCGTTGCACATGCGGGTTTGAGCCTCAGCACTTCACTGATTCAACCAGAACAAATTCAGCAGGTAATCCTTTTGATTCGGGGGAAACGGGTGATGCTGGATCGCGATTTGGCTGCGCTTTATGGAGTTCGAACGAAGAACCTCAACAAGGCAGTCGATCGCAATAAGGGCCGCTTTCCTGAAGATTTCATGCTCCAACTCACTGTGGATGAGGTGCAAGCGTGCGCCCCTTCAAGGTTCCAATTTGGAACCTTGAAGCGCGGACAGAACATCAAGTACCTGCCTTACGCTTTCACCCAGGAGGGTGTGGCCATGCTTTCGAGCGTTCTGCGGAGTCCGCGCGCCGTTCAGGTGAACATTGCCATCATGCGCGTGTTTGTGCGGCTGCGGGAGACGCTCGCGCTGCACAGGGAACTCGCGCAGAAGCTGGATGAACTGGAACGCAAGATCGAGGCGCACGACGACAGCATCCGCACGTTGTTCGAAGCGATCCGCGAACTGGCGGCTGCACCGGAAAAACCGGACCGGGAAATCGGATTTCACGTCAGGGAAGGCAGCGTGCGCTATTGCGTCACAAGAAGGTGATCCGCGAATCGCGCCAAAGGACGCGAATTCAAGAGTATTGACGCAGCTTCGACAATTGGACTTCTGAAATGTTGAATGTTGAGATTTGACCCCCTAGCCCGCATCTGAATGTTGTGCAACTGAGAAGGTGCTTTGTGGCGGAAGCTGACCTCCACATGTACAATGTTCAGATGCTAGGGGGCAACACACGCGGCCTGTTCAATCGTGGAAACAAGAATCTCGTCGCTGCCCGCGTTTCCGGTTTTGGCAGGTTTGGCAATCGCCTTTATCACCTGGTCCAACTGCTCTTCAGTTACTACCAATTCGATTTTGATATTGGGCAGGAAGTCCACGGTGTATTCTTTGCTGCGATAGATTTCCGTGTGGCCTTTGTGGCCCCCGAAGCCTTTGACTTCGGTGGTCGTCATCTTCTTGATCCCTGCTTCACACAGGGCATTTTTGACTTCCTCAAATCTGAACGGTTTGATGAGGGCTTCGATTTTTTTCATGGTTTCTTCACAGCCTCATTCAATCGTTCAACAGCCTGGGCTTTGACTGAACTCAGCCGCAATCTTCTAGCAACGCTGATGCCAGCCGGAGAAGTTCCTGGGACGGATCCGAACAAAGCATGGATTTACGCGGGTTTCGGAGGCAATCAGAATTCGATGCGATGAGCATGGTTCAGCTCTTCCTGTTTCCTTTTGCCCACGGAATAAAAAAGTCGCCAGCGCCCGGATGGAAAATGACCTGCCAGATTTGTTGGCAGCGATGTGTCTGTGTCTGGCAATTGCAGTAAATCGGGGGCGTGTTCGGTACCTGTCACCTGGGGAAAACCCTTGCAGGGTCGATGTAATTTGGGATGCATCACCCAGTGTAGCCCCGCTCCGCTGCGCTTCGCGGGGTAACGCTGGGCTGAATGATTGAATCCCTTCGGGATTTTTCGCAGGCACGTTCGTTGACAAGGGGTTGAGGAACTTCGATTCGCTCAACCCCTTGTGCAACGTTTTGTATCCCGTTGCATAGGTTACGAACGAGTTTCCGAAAGTTCGTCCACATCCATGCTGGTCTTCGCGGCCTCGCGGCTTCGCGTGAGTCGTTCATGTGCTGCGGAGCGGCGCGGGCAGACAGCGCGTGGGACTACCACTTCGGCGCGGGGTGGGGCTCGACCGGGACAGGCGAGCGGTGGAGCGCCTGCTTGAAGAACTCGCCACTGCGGGTCAGCTCGAAACCATCGAAGTTTTTCAGCAGTCGCGGGCCCCACTCCGGATCGAAGCACCAGGCCACCCAGCCGATCCCGCGTTGTTCGAGATAGCGTGTGACGTGGTCGCCGTAATGGGCCGCATCGACCGTCTCGCCGTCCTTCACCTCGAAACCGAATTCGGTCGCGAGCATCGGATACTTGTCCGCCACGAACCCAAAGTCTTCCTCCCATTTCGGCTCCCACGGGCGGGTTCGCTGGTGTTCGTAGGGATGCACCGAGTAGCCGACTCCCTCGGCCTGCACGGGCTCGCGCCGGACCGCGGTGAGATCATAGGCCCAGTCGAAGCCGGCGACGAGCGGGATGCCTTCTTTATCCCAGAACCGGATGACTCCGATCATCCGTTCGTTGAGTTTCTTCCACTCCGGCCACGTCATCCCGTCCAGCAATCCCCGGATGTGCGACGGTTCGTTGAAAAGCTCGTAGAAGGCCACCGTGTTGTGGCCGTGGAAATGGGCGGCGATCGTCCGCCAGAACGTCAGCGTCTCCGGGACGGACGTGTCGTACATCGGCGCCTGGAACATCCCGCTCTGCAAGTTGCCGATGGAGTGCCAGTCGATGATCACGTACATTCCCAGGTCCGTGCACCAATCCACCGCCTGGTCGAGCAACGCCAGATACGCGTCCGGTCCGCGCTCGCGCCAGGCGATCGGATGCACCGGCAGCCGCACGATATTGGCGCCGAGATCCTTCACGGCGACGAACAGGTCGCGGTTCCAGCGTCCCTGGGTGGCGAGCTTGTCCGGGTCCGCGACGCACACGCCGCGGAAAAGCACCGGCTCGCCCGCCGGGTTCACGAATCGGTTTCCTTTGACCGCTATCCGCGGTAGCGCCAGGGCGTTCGGCTTTGTGTACGCTTCTGAGCGCGGGTGCCAGTCGGCGTTGGCCTGCCACCAATGCGCCGGCGCGGGGACGATTGGGGCCGGAGCCGCCGGAGTCGGTTGGGTCTCGGCGGCATGACCGGCAGTGGCAATTCCGAGTAACACAGAAATAAGAAGGAAGGATTTCATGGGTTCAAGGTGTCACCAGGGACATAGCTCATGGCCCTAATCATTGCGCGACTCCGCGAAGCCAACAAGCTGTTTTGCATTCATTCAAATGAACGGCTGTCTTTATGCGGATTACACTGCTTGACGCGAATTCGATCTGAAACCTGAAGAAAACCTCCGTGCCAATCCGCGTTAATCCGTGTAAAAGAAGGCTACTTGAACACGAACCGAGCTGGAGAGGAAAAGACTATGACTAGCGCATGCAAAACATCGCGCCGACAATTTCTACGCGACAGCACTGCATTGGCTGCCACGGGGTTCATGCTGGGATCCGGCCTCGAGCTCTTCGCGGACGATTCGCCGACGCAGGGTTTCCGCCCTCTGTTCGACGGGAAGACGCTCGCGGGCTGGCATCCCATGCCGCGCCCCGGTCCCAAGCCGCCGGACGGCGGTAAAGACGGCAGCCAATCGGGCAAGCCCGGAGAAAAAACCGCCGCCGATTCTTTTTACGAACGATCCCTGAACAGCCGCGGGCGGTGGACCGTTCGGGACGGAATCATCATTGGCGAACAGGACCCTCCGGGCTCCGGTCTCGGCGGTTACATCGTGTCGGATGAGGCATTTGAAGACTTCGAACTGTTGATAGACGCCAAACCGGATTGGCCTGCGGACACGGGAGTGCTCGTTCGGACCGCGCCGGCGGGGAATGTTGGGTTCCAGGTCCTTCTCGATCACCGGCCCCACGGCGGCATCGGGGGATACTTCGGCAATGGGCTGTGGAATTTTCACTCGTGGGCCTATGGCTTTATGGCCGAAAAGGACAAGGATGGCCGCCTGGTGCGGCTCATTCCGCAGAAGCCATCCGAGCCATCCCGGGGCAATACGACGATCCCACTCGACTTCGCCGCGCCTCCAGAAACATTTCTCCGGATCTGGAAAGTGGACGGCTGGAATCAGTTCCGGATTCGTTCGGTGGGTGCCTTGCCGCGTCTGACCACCTGGATCAACGGCGAGAAAATCAGCGAACTGGATACAGCCAAGATCCACGTGCCGGGCTACAGCCCCGAAGCGGTTCTCGATCGGATTGGCCGCGCGGGTCACATCTCGCTGGAGGTTCACGACAACGCTCCCGGTGATCCGCTGGGCAAAGACCGCTGGGCGCCCGGGGCGGTTTGCCGTTGGCGAAACATATTCATCCAGAAGTTGTCTCGGTAGATATTTCTCAGCCCCCTGGACTGCAACAGAAAAGGACAAGGTCTTCTTAACCGCGGATTTCGCGGATTTCGCGGATGGGATGCGGCACGGCCGCGCGGCCGGAGGGATTCCACGGCCTTTCTTTTTTGTCTTCATCAGCGTAATCCGCGTCATCCGCGGTAAATGGAACCTGTTTCCTTGGCAGTGTCAGTCCCGGCTATTGGAGCATTCACGGGAAAGTTGCCTTGACTTGAGGGGGCGGAGAGCGAGCATCTGGGGCATGGGACGTAAACTGCGAGTGCAGTACCGTCATTGGTACGGCGTGGTTCACCCTTTGCGTTGGGCGAAAATGAAAAGAACACCGCTCGGGGTTGTCGCGTTCTCCCCGGAACTGCCCGATCGAACTTCGTGAGGAAGTTCTCAATTCATTGCGCATTGATCAATAAATTCAAAAGGTTATCCATGAATTCCAACAACGTGACTCGGCGGGAGTTTATCGTATCCGCGGCCGCACTTGCGGCATCAGCCGCCGTCCTTCGCTCTGCTCCCGCCGTCGCGGATCCCGCGATTGCCAATGCTCCCACCGCGCCTGCCGTTGGCGGTCCCAAAATCATCGATGCCTGGGGACATGTGTCTTTGCCGCGCTTTATGAGCGCTGAAGAGTACCTCGCGCTCATGGATGCCAACGGAGTGGAATCCGCCATTGTGGGGACGGCGGCGACCTGTCCCGACCTCCGCGAATTGTCGCGCACGGCCGTGCAGTTTGGCGACCGGTTCCGCACCATCGGCATGCCGATGGGACGATCGCCCCAAGAACGGATCGAATGCATCACAGCCCAAATGGAGTGTGGGTTTACCGGCATCCGGCTCCAGGATGAATTGATCGCCAGAGAACCCGGGCTGCTGGATATCGTGGGCAAGGCGGCCGGGGTTCCCTACCTGGAGGGAAGTCAAGGGTACAAGGTGGCTGCCTCCGTGCTGGTTGATTTTCTGGACCGCTATCCAGAATGTGTTGTCAGTGCCACGCATTTCGCCGGGCCGACCGATCCGGCGATCTTTGCCAAAGATGCGGCCGTGGCGCGGCTTTTCCGCCATCCGCGATTTCTGGTGATTTTCTCCCGGCAGGGATATATGGATCAGGAGATGCTGAAAACCTGGACGCGTGCCCTGGTGGAATTAACCGGTTGGGATCGCATCATGTATGGGAGTGAATTTCCGGTTGCCCTTTGGCGGGATGAAACCATGCGCTCGACCCGGGGATGGATTGATGCCGTTGGGCTCACCCCCACTGCCGATGAACGAAACAAGTTTTTCTATGCGAATGCCCATCGCCACTTTTTCACCAAACGCCGGCCGGCCAAGCTCATCGATCCCAAGTGGTCGCGAACTGACTGGAAGACCGATGCGCCGGTTTGGCTCTTTGTTAAAAAAGGGGTGGATTTACCCGAAGAGAGCCACCGTAAAATCATGCGGGCTTACCTGGCTCAAGGGGGCGATGCCAAGCTGGGAAGTTACCGCGATTACGTCATCCGTCTCTTTGTCGGGATGATTGACAAAATGTGATGGAAGAGGAAGATAAACCCGATAACCCAAATCAAATATGAAACGCAGGACCTTTATCGGAGCGGCTTTTGCTTCGCTCAGCCTCACGGGATTATATGCCGCACTTCCCAAACCCAAGCCCGGTTCAATCCCAATGCGGGCATTCGGGAAAACGGGAGTGAAATTGACGGTGGTCGGGCAGGGAGGCGCCCGACTAGCCTTGCTGCGCGACAAAGAACGAGCCCGAGCCCATGTGCAGCACGCCTTGGATCTGGGTTTGAACTATTTCGATTGCGCTCATAGTTACTGGGAAGGGCATTCGGAAGAAGTGTATGGCGATGTGCTGCCGCCTGTGCGCGACCAGGTTTTTATCACCACCAAGTGCCTCAAGCGGACCCGCGCGGAAGCCGAAGCGGAGTTGGCCGCGTCCTTGAAGAGCCTGAAGACCGATTACGTCGATTTGTGGCAGATGGATTCGATCGAGACACAAAAGGACATTGACGCCATCTTTGCCCCGGGTGGAGCGATTGAAGCTTTTGAAGCTGCCAAGAAGAGTGGAAAATGCCGTTTCAT
>JBEKFT010000028.1:0-8509 GCA_050013175.1 Verrucomicrobiota bacterium | reverse complement strand
GATGATCACGGGCTTGTTCACCACCACGTGGACTTCGTTCAGTGTCTGCACGTCGTCCTTGCCGTGGGGATCATTCGGGTCCACGCCGAAAACATTGTCCGCGCTGACCCATCTCATATCCTGTTTGCCGAACACTCCGTCGCGGCCCGGGTAACGGACGTTCCAGGCAAATTGTTGCGCGACAATTTGGAGGACGGTGGAACCCTTCTCGGGAGGAAATTTGTCCACTGCCTTGGCCCACAGCGGCACGGCGAAGCCCACCAACAAAAGCGCTTCCACCAGGGCCACCGCAACTTCGATGTAATTGGACGCGTGGTTTCTCACACCGGCATAATCCGCCTTCGGATTGCGCTTATGATGGAAACGAAAGAGCGCATACGCGAAGTAAGCCAGCCAGCCCGCGAACAACGCAATCATGAGCCAGTGCACGTAAATAATCAGGTTATCCACGTGCCGGCCCTGTTCGGAAGCCAGCACCGGCAAACCGAGAAGCTTTCCCGTCGCCCGCGCCAGTGATTCGACAAATGTTTCCATCCTCAGGCCTTTCCAGTTGATTCAGGAAACCGCGAGGGCAGCGCGTCGGCCGGGGCCGCTGCGGACTTTTTCCCGAGGTAAACGAAGAAGCTGGCAACGCCGCCCAGCACGAAAACGACGACCCCGAGCAGGCTGAAAATCCCCCAGTTCATCCCTTTGGCCATGGGCGAGTCCGACTGGCCGTAGCACGCGGCGCAGGCCCAAAGGGGATTGGGTGTGAACACCAACCCTGCAATCAGGGCCGCGATGGGAACTTTCATTTTCCGGCGGTTCATAAATAACTTACGTTCTTGGTCTTTTTCAGAAAATAACGCTCGTAAAGGATCAGCGCCACGCCGGCAGCGAAGGATACCAAGCCAAACACCAGGTCCCAGGCACTCCCGCCCGGCGACGCATAACCTTTCAGGAGCCAGGCGCCGAACCCGAATGCAAGCACGATGGCGGCAGTGACGAAAACGAGATGGAACGCTTTGAGCGACATAATCAATGGGTAATCGTCAGCGACGGGAAGTCGTGAAGGGCCCAAAGGGTCAGAGCCATCAGCCCCGTGAAGAAGATCGCCGTGCACGAGAGCACGCTGTAAATCATCTTTCGCTCGGAGATCAGGTGCATGAAGTAAGCGGCCACCAACGATCCCTTGGTCCCCGCGATCACCAGCGCGACCACGATGTTGATTTCCCGGCTCGGGAAGTGGATAAACGAGGCCCACACCGTCAGGATCGTCCCCACGATCAACGCCACATACACGATCAGGTAGCCGCGCACCGAATGGGCCGTGGTCGGATGATTTTCATTGTTGCTCATGGCTTAAAGCAAATACAAGACAGGAAACAGGAAAATCCAGATCAGATCGACGAAATGCCAGAACAAGCCGGAAATCTCGATGCGGTTGGTGAAGCGCTCGGGATCCGTCTCCCAAAGCTTGCTGCCCGGCCCCCATAGAAAGCCGATGACGACCGCCCCGCCGATGACGTGGAGGGCATGCAGGCCGGTCAACGTGAAATAGATTGCGGTGTACGTGTTGTGCCACGGGCCGTAACTGCCCCTCTTCGCGATTTGCGCCCCATCGAGCCTGATATCCTCGTGGGCGGGGGCCTTGTGGGCGTTCAGATCGTACAGCTCCCTCTCGTCATCGACCACATGGCCTTTGATCACGGCATAACCCGTGAAGCCGTTTGCGTCCTGCTTCAATTTGTCTTCAACCATGTGGCCGTCCGCGAATTTTCCATTCTTCAACGTGAACTCGCAGTGGACAAACTTGTCGTGATATTCAAACGATTTGATGCCTACAAAAACCAGCGCGCATACAAGCGTGATGGCGTGGAACAGTTTGAAGCGCCCGAACTGGTTTGCCTTGAGCGAGACCCACGCCAGCACGGTCGTGATGCTGGACGTGATCAGGACCAGGGTGTTGGCCGTCCCCAAAGGGACATTCAGCCAGCCGTGCGGCCAGTAGCCTTCCGGCGCACCGACCCGCAACAGGATGTACGCGGAGAACAAGGCGCCGAACAGCATCACTTCCGATGCCAGAAAAAGCCAGATGCCAACTTTGGCGTTGTAAAGGCCCGTATCGGGCCGGACTTCAACTGTGTAGGGGATGTCCATGAGGGTTCCGTGCTATGCCTTGTCCGGTTCGTTCTGCGGCGTGAAGTCCCGGTCGTGGCCGGGCACGCTGTATTCGTACGGCCCGCGATAAACCCGGGGCGGTGTGGCAAAATTGCCGTGCGGCGGCGGCGTGGGCGTCTGCCAGTCGAGCGTCGTCGCCTGCCAGGGATTGTCCGAACCCGCCGGCTTGCCGTGCTGGATGCTCCAGAAGAAATTGATGATGAACGGAACCTGCGCAATCCCCAGACCGACCGCCGCCCACAAAATGAAGATGTTCAGGTGCATGATGCGGCTGCTCAATCCGCCGATCACATCCGGGCCGAGGGTCGCCGCGGAATAATTCGCTCCCCCATCCGACATGCGGCGCAACATGCCGGCCATGCCCTGGGCAAACATCGGCTGGAAAATCAGGTTCATGAAAACCAGCGACAGCCAGAAATGCACCCTGCCCCAGAACTCATCCATCATCCGCCCCGTGATTTTCGGGAACCAGTAATAAATCCCGGCAAACAGCGCGAAGATCGTTCCCGGCGCGACGATGTAGTGGAAGTGAGCGATGACGTAATACGTGTCGTGCAGGTGGAGATCGCTGTAGCTGAAACCCAGCGGCAGACCGGTCAGACCGCCGATCCCGAACATCGGCAGGAAAGCCATGACGAAAAGCATCGGCGTGTTGAATCGGATCGAGCCGCCCCACAACGACATGAAAAGGCAGGTCAGGATGACGACGGAAGGAATCGAGATGATCATCGTCGTGGTCTGGAAAAATGTCGAGATCCGGGTGCCCATGCCGGTCAGATACATGTGGTGGGCCCAGACGATGAATGAAAGAAAACCAAGGGTCAGGATCGAATAGACCAGGGATTTGTAACCCCAAATCGGCTTGCGCGTGTTGTTCGCGATGATTTCAGCCACGATGCCCATCGCGGGCAGAATCAGCACGTACACCTCCGGATGAGCCAGGAACCAGAACAGGTGCTGCCACAGCAATGGACTGCCGCCCCCGCTGACGTTTGCGAGATTGCCGCCGATGGCCAGGCCCGTCGGCAGGAAAAAGCTCGTGTGCGCAACCTTGTCCATCAACTGCATGAGGGCTGCGGCTTCCAGCGGCGGAAACGCCAGCAACAACAGGAACGCGGTGACAAATTGCGCCCAGACGAAAAACGGCAGGCGCATCCACGTCATCCCCGGCGCGCGCAGTTGAATGATCGTGGCGATGAAATTAACGGCGCCCAGCAGCGAGGAGGTGATCAGCAACACCATCCCGACAATCCAGAACGTCTGTCCATTGGTCGGAATCGAGGTCGCCAGCGGCGAATAAGAGGTCCACCCCGCCTGGGCCGCGCCGCCGGGAATGAAAAAGCTGGTGAACATGATCAGCCCGCCGAGCACGTAAGCCTGATAGCTCGCCATGTTCACGCGCGGAAACGCCATGTCCGGCGCCCCGATCATCAGCGGCACCACGTAGTTGCCAAACGCGGCGAACGCCAGCGGCACGATGGCCATGAACACCATGATCGTGCCGTGCATCGCGCCGAAGGAGTTGTAGAGGTCCGGCGACATGATGCCCCTCGACGCGACCTGCCCGAGAGCCTTTTCCAGGACCGGCCCCATGATCGGCACCGGCTGCCCCGGGTGCCCGATCTGCCAGCGCATCATCAGCATCAGAAAGAAGCCGAACATCAAAAAACACAGGGCGGTGAATCCATACTGGAGGCCGATGACCTTGTGGTCGGTCGAAAAAACGTAACCTCGCCAGAAGCCCGAACCGTCGTGGTGAGCCTCCTGTACGCCGGAATGCGGAATTGCGTGGGTCGCCTGCATGCGTGTCATCTCAAAGATTCCATCCGTTCATTTTATTTTATCGAGAACCATCGACGTCAGCAGCAGGGGCAGATACAGGATCGAGACGTAAAAAAGCTGGCGGGCGCGGGGCACGGTCAGATGCCTGGCAAATTGAATCGCAAACCAAAGAAACGCGAGCCCCAGCACCAGCGCGCTCACCAGGTAAACCGAACCCGTCAGCCCGAACAGGAACGGACACAAGCTCACCGGCAGCAATCCGAGCGTATGGCTGATCGCCTGGCGTCCGGTGCGGCGCCCTTGCGGGTCGATGACCGGCAGCATCTTGAACCCCGCCTTCGCGTATTCGTCGCGATAAATCCAGGCGATGGCCAGGAAGTGCGGAAGCTGCCAGAATACGAGGATCGCGAACAACGCCCACCCTTCCCCGCTCAGATGGCCCGTGGCTGCGGTCCAGCCCATCAACGGCGGCAGGCCGCCGGGTATCGCCCCGATCGCCGTGTTCAGCCACGTCACCCGCTTCAGCGGCGTGTAGATGAAGAGGTAGCTCAGGAGCGAAACCGCGCCGATCACGCTGGTCGTGAGGTTCACGGCCAGGGCCAGATAAATCAACCCGGCGCAAGAGCAGACGCCTCCGAAAACCATGACGGTGGCCGGCTGCAACCGGCCCGAGGGGAGCGGGCGATCGCGGGTCCGGCGCATTTTGGCGTCGTATTCCCGCTCGATCAACTGGTTCAGCGCCGCGGCGCCGGCCGCCATCAGCGCCGTGCCCAAAACGGTGTCCAGCATCAGCAGATAGTTCACCGGCCCACGGCAACCGAGATAAAATCCCACGAGCGTCGTCAACAGAACCAGAAACGTCAGCCGCGCCTTGACCAGGTCGGCATACACCGCAAGCCAGTTCTTGTCCGTGCCGGCCGCTTCGCTCAAAAATTGTGTCGTCGCTTTCATCATGACTGTGCCGCTGCAGGCCCCGCCGCGATCGAAGGGTCTTCGGGCCCGCCGGCGGTGACCGGGGACAGAACCGTTGTGTCGCGGGCAAATTCAGGGCTTCGAAAGCAGACTATACAGGAAAGAGCGCCCGTGGCCAGCGAAAGCGCGCCGACCAGCACATGCGCCGTCGCAATGTCCGCCGCTTTGTTCGACCACACCGTCGCGGCGCCCAGGGCCGCCTGGACGAGAACCAGTCCGAGCCAGGCGAACACGATCGCGCCCAGCACGCCGCGGACTCGCTTCGCCCGCCACGCGCAGAGTCCGACGCCGGCCACAATCAGCGCCGCCACGATGCGATGCGCCATCTGCAGGTCGATCTGGAACGCCGTAATGGGATTTGCCGCCACGACTTCAACCCTTCGCTCGTTGTAACGCGCCACCGATTCGGGATCCGTCGCCGGCCAGAGCCTGCCGTAGGCGAGCGGAAAATCCGGGATCGCCAACCCCGCGTGCTGATGGCGCATCGTCGCCCCGAGCACCAATTGAAACAGAATCAGCGCCGTCATCCCAACCAGCCAATGGCGCAGGTTAAACTCTCCGTTCCCGCGGACGGGAACGTCCGAACCGCGAGGCCGTGGTTCGGGCCGGAAACTCCGCTCCCACCCTTTGCCGGTGAAAAGCGCGATGCAACAGGTCAGGGCAAAAAACAATTGGGCCAGCGTCGCGTGGTAGATGCCGAGGGCGTCGTCGGACAGGACAACCCGCAATCCGCCCAGCACGCCTTGCAGCACCACCGCGACAAAGGCGATTCCCCCCAGCCGGCGAAGCCACTTTGCCGCGGGCCCACACCGCGGCCAGAAAAAGCTCGATCCCAGCATCACGAGGCCGGCCGCTCCGGACACGATCCCGTCAGCCCAGCGTTTCGGAAGCAGAAGTTCGTTTGCAATTCCAAGAATCAGCAGGGCCGCGCCGGTCCATCGCATGAACGGCCGGGCGGCTCTTCCGTGAAGCCACAGGGCCAGGATGCCCGTCAGGATTCCGACGCCCGAAGCCAGGAGCCGGTGCGTGTGCTCATAAAAGATCCCTCCGACCCATTTCGAGAAGGGAAATAAGAACGGGTTGTAGCCATACGTGTTGGGCCAGTCCGGCACCGCCATTCCCACGCCATGGCTGGTGACCAGCCCTCCGGCTCCCAGCAACAGGAACGTCACCAGCGCCGTCGCCAGGGCAAACCGGTGCAGCCAGGGATTGTTCGGGATTTGAGGCATCCGGAAAACGAACGGCTCCAGTGAATCGGAGACACACCGCCGCGGGTCATTCCCGGCGGGGGTTCCCGGTTCCACGCCGCTACTTGATTTCGAGTGTAAAATCCACTTTGGCGGTTTCGCCTTCCTTGACCTCGATGTCCTTGTCCATGCCCGTCGGAGCCGCCTTGCGATGGAGGGCCGTGAGGGTGTATTTGCCGGGCGGCACATTGCTGATTTTGAACGTGCCGTCCTTGCCCGTGACCGCGAAATAAGGACTGTCCACCACGGTGATCCACGCGAACATCCACGGGTGGACATCGCATTTGACCCGGAGGAAATTCTCCGCCGCCGGAAACGTGAACGTCAAATCCGGGCTGCCGGGCATCTGGGCCTGGTTCTCCTCCTTGTTCCCGGATGCCGCCGGCGTGGCATGCACGTTGTGCAACACCGGATCCGAATTCCTGACCAACAGTTTCTGATTCGTCTGGATGGCGAGGATTTGAGGGCCATACAGACATCCCTTCTGGTCGAGCATCACGGCTGGCGCCGAGGCCCCCGTTGACTTGCCGGAAACACCCTTCAGCATCACGATGACGTCGGCCAGCTCCTTGTTCGGACCCACCACGAAAAAGTGGGTTGTGGGCATCTCGGTGTAGAATTTCCCGCAGGTCGGGTCATCCTTGAGCGGCGTGATCGGCCTCTCCGGCGGCGGCGTGCCGGTGAGCGTCACCGTGCCGGTGATATCCGCGGCCGCCGCGGCCTGCAAAAATGCGGCAAACCCGGCGACCCAAATAAATGACTGAGTTTTCATATTTATTGTTTTCCGGAATGCAAAATCGGTGTGACACTAACATCGGGCATTATGCACAGCAAGACCCGCGTGGGATGTTTCACAAGTGCTGATTCATGATTTGAAGGATGCTTATAGCGGAAAGCCCGCTTCGCGCCCGAACGGCAAGAATTGAGATTTCAGACTTCCCAGCTCACGGGCACGGTCATTTTCTTTCCGAAGCGATTGTGGTAATGGAGTTGACGGTATTGGCAGCCGTATTCATGGACCAGCTTCGTGAGTTTGACGTCGTAACAACAATACTCCGCGATCTCGAGCAGCTTGCCTTCGCGGAACCAGTGGATGGCCTGCATGCCTTCCGCGGTTTTTTCCACGCCGAAGGTCGCTGTGGCGATGGAATCGAGCGAGAGCCGGTGCTGCAATGTGTTCTGGAGTTCCACGAGCATGTCCAGCGTGGGGAGCTGGCGGAGGTCGAACGTGGTGTAGCCGTGGAGCACCTCGTAATCGAATCGCAGGTTGTTGAAACCGACGACGAGGTCGGCGCGCTGCAGTTCCTTGATGAGTTCATCGACCTGCTTTTCGCCGTAGATCCGGTAGTCGCCGCGGGCGGTGCTGTACGTGACGCCGATGCTCATGCCCATCCGGCTGATGTGGTTCCATCCGCCGACGTCCTCGGCGGATTTCTGCGTTTCCAGGTCGAAATAGACAATGTTTTTCATCACGGCACCCAACCCACTCACCGGGGAACCATTTTATTGCCGGTGGACCGCTGGGAAAGAAAAATTGGCCGCCACCCATCGGCCACGGGCGAATCCGCGCACCGCTCCGGCGTGCGATACGCTCCCGTGTTTCAGAGCCAACAACTCAAGCAAGGTGAAGGCGGGTGGCGATACGCGCCCGCGATTGGTTCAAGATGCTGGCGCGCGCATCGACAGTTATTTCAAAAACATCCGCATCTGCTTGAAGGCTTCAAGCGTTTCTCCGGTTGACAAACGGCGCGCGTCGCCCTTCGGCAGTTCCTGGTAATCCTTGTCCAGGTGGAGTGTCCGGGACCGCTTAAAGACTGTGATGCTGTCCTCCGTGACCAACGCCAAGTTTTCCCAGCCGGCAATCACGACCCAATGATGGACATTCGTCCCCTGAATCGGCTGTTCGGTGGTGTAATCTTCAAGGGTATTCGTGACGCCCATCCAGGTCAGCACGGATGGAACGAATGCCGCATGGGATGTCAGTTGGTTGACAATGCGGGGGAACTCTCCCGGGAGGTGCATTACTCCAAAGGTTTGTGTCTGAAATCGGTTGAAGGAACTCACGTGTCCAAAGTGTCCCAATTCCTCGAACTCCTCTCCGTGATCGCCCACGACGATGATGATAGTATGCTGGTATTCTCCAGTATCCTGGAGAGCTTTCACAATCCGCCCGATTTGCCGATCAATATAGTGAAGCGAGGCGAGATAAGAGCCTTTCAAAGCCTGAGCCGCAGCCGGTGACACAGCCAGTTCCGCGTAGTTGATCTCGCCGGATCGCCGGGGGTTCCCGAATAGGTCGTCCTCAGGCGGGTGCTCGTAGGGTTGGTGCGAAGCGTCGAAGAACAGGA